>CANGMY010000020.1 GCA_947455015.1 Microthrixaceae bacterium
AAGATCCTCGATCGTTTCGATCGGCGGCGTGCGCAGCATCCGACTGGCTTGCGCCGGACTTGGCATTGGGTTCCATCCATCGGCGAGTTCTACCGATCGACGAATGGCCCGATTCGAATTTCCACCAATCCAAATTGGCGGAGACGGCAGCTGAACGGGAAGCGGGAGCGCAATGGTGTCAACCGCATCGAAATGGAGACCAGCCATAGTGACCGGTTCGCCCGACCAAATTGCTTTCATCGCTCGGATGGCTTCGTCGGTTACGTCATTTCGATGGTCGAAATCGCCGCCGACTGCAGCAAACTCAGGAGCGAGATAACCGGCTCCGGTGCCAAGGATGACTCGGCCGTTAGAAATCAGGTCAAGAGTCGCAATCGCTTTCGCGGAAATAAATGGATTGCGATACGCGAGGATCGCCAAGTTGAAATGGAGACGAAGTTTCGTTGTCGCCACCGACGCAACCGTGAGGGCCACAAACGGATCGAGCGCGTGGTGGCCGCCCTTGGCAAGAAATTTCACATCGGGTGCTGGATGATCGGTCACGAAGACTGCGTCGGCCCCGGCGGCTTCGCAGGCCTGCGACATTTCCGTGATGGCTTCTGCCGTGCACCACTCTTGAAGAGCACCCACATGATGGGTGGGAAGTCCGACAGAAATTTTCATCGTGCAGCCTCGAGTCGAAAGTTTTTATTCACGTGCGTGTCGAAAGGTATCGGCCCCGCGTCACCCTGACCAGCACAGCGCGCTCTAGCGTGGGGAGATGCCGTTGTTTCTAGACGCCACCTTTGCTTCCTCTGCGCCCTGGCCAGTCATCGTCATTGCAATTGCTGTGGTGTCGGGGCTCTGCCTCTGGGCCCTCTTTCGTCGGGGATCAATCGCCGACCGCGCCCGGTCTGATGATTCTCAATCCCCCGACGGGGACTGACCAGTCAGGGTCAAGAAGACGACCCTCGCCATACTGCGCCGCAACTCAGAGCTATCGGCTCCCCAAGATTGAAGGCCCTCGATGTGGGCCGACACATGCGCCAGCATCGAGACAAGAACGCCAGCGTCGGCGAGCGGGTCGACAACTCGTCGATCAGAGGAATTCCGGAGCACCGAAACGAACGCATTTGCCGGTGCGCCGAGCAGACGAGTTCGCACATCCCGGAATCGTCGATCACCTTCGTCGGTAGCTAAATCGATCACGCGCAGAATCGATCGGTGACCCTCCCACAACGCAATGAACGCATCAGCAACGCCGAGCGAAGATTCCCAACCATGAGGATCGGACCAATCGCTACCTTCAATACGTTGTGCGAGTTCGGGTCCGGCGACATCGACCCTTGCACTTGCTAACGCCAACACTGCGTCTTCTGCAGCGCTGAAATATTGGTAAAAGGTTGCGGGCGAAGTTCCGGCTCGGCGCGCGATGTCCGCAACCGTTAGTTCGCGATACGTTCCTTCTTCAAGCAATGCTTCGACCGCGTCAAGAAATTTCTGGCGTGTCGCTTCACCACGACGACCTAGCGACCGGGTCGCGTCGGAGTTCGCTGCTGACATCACTGTTGTTGCTTCGACATCTTGGAGTTCAGGCCCACGCGTTGACGACATCGTCAGTGGTAACGACCGTTGAAATCATTTGGTAGGTGTTGTCGAGAAGGGTTTCGGAATAGTCAGCGGGCACTCCGGCTACGGCATCGCGCGGAACCACGACCTGATAGCCGTTGTTCACTAATCCGATCGACAGACCCAACAGCGCAACGTTCACGGAAACTCCAACAACCACAACGGTCTTTACCCCGAGGTTGCGAAGCACCGGATCAAGATCGGTTCCGCCCATGGGATCGAGTCCGTGGTAGCGACCCAGGATCATGTCGCTTGGAGAATGACTGAACTCGTCGATAGGCATCGCGAGATGACTTCCGGGCTCCATTGCCACTGCGCCGTGTTTCTGCATCGCGACGAACAATCGACCATTTGTGTTGCCACCCCGATAGTCGGGACGACGCCAGAACACTGCATGCACAACCTGGACACCGGCAATCCGAGCCGCATGCAGCAGTCGTGCCCCATTGGGGATGGCCTGAACACGAGCGGCCTCGGCCAACTCCGGCAAAGAGGTTTCAGGACCAAGTACCCCGTTCTGGCACTCAGAGGTGACGACTGCAGTGGTGTTTGGATCAAGGAGGGTGCGGAGATCAAGTGCCATTGGATTCACCTCGGCCCTACGAGCGCGAGAAGCGATCGTGGCCATTCGGGGAGACGGGTGATGACGGTTCTACCCCACGCTTCCGCCTCTCGCACGCCTTCTCAGCCGATAGTTACCGCTCAGTAGGTTCCTTGCGATAGACAATTCCGACCACGGGCCCGATCAGGCCCTCCCCGCCGGAACCTTCCGGCGTTCCGTGCATCAAGGAGCCGTTATGCCCGAAGCAGTCATCGTTTCGACCGCCCGTTCACCCATTGGTCGTGCCCACAAGGGTTCACTCACGCAGGTTCGCCCTGACGACCTCGCCGCGACCATCATCCGCGCCGCGCTCGACAAGGTGCCGTCACTCGACTCATCCCTCGTCGAAGACATCATGCTTGGCTGCGCGCAGCCTGCAGGTGCGCAGGGCTACAACATCGCTCGCGTTGTTTCTGAACTCGCAGGCATGGGCCACATCCCCGGCGTCACCGTGAACCGGTACTGCTCGTCATCACTGCAGACCATCCGCATGGCTGCTCATGCGATTAAGGCCGGCGAAGGAGACATCTTCATCTCCGCTGGTGTTGAAACCGTGAGCCAGTTCGGTCTCGGCATGTCCGATGGCCTTCCCGGCACACACAACCCACGTATGGCTGCGGCCGAGGCTCGTACCGCGGAACGCGCAACAGGTGGCGCTCCGGTCTGGACCGCCTTCGACGGTGGCATCTCCGACTACTACCTCGGCATGGGCCAGACCGCTGAGAACGTCGCCCAGTTCGAGAACGTCTCGCGTGAAGAGCAGGACGAATTCGCCGCACAGTCACAGCAGCGTGCAACCGCAGCGCTTGAGCGTGGCTTCTTTGAGCGTGAGATCACCCCGATCCACACGGTCGACGCTGACGGCAATGCCGTTGTCGTGAAACAGGACGACGGCATCCGCGCCGGAACCACCAAGGAGAAGCTCGCTGAGCTCAAGCCGGTGTTCCGCCCCGACGGAACCGTCACCGCAGGCAACGCCTGCCCGCTCAACGATGGGGCCGCTGCTGTCATCGTCATGAGCGACACCAAAGCCAAGGAACTTGGCCTCACTCCTATCGCTCGAATCATTTCGTCGGGCGTCAGCGCAATCGATCCAGAGATCATGGGCCTTGGCCCAGTCGAAGCCTGCCGTCAGGCCATGGCTCGCGCCGGACTGAGCATCAATGACATCGACCTCGTTGAAATCAACGAAGCCTTCGCTGCTCAGGTTGTTCCTTCGGCCAAGCACCTCGGCATTAGCTGGGACAAGCTCAACGTGAACGGTGGTGCTATCGCCCTCGGACACCCCTTCGGCATGACCGGCGCCCGCATTATGGCCACGCTGCTCAATGGCCTTGAAGACACCGGCGGCACCATTGGCATGGAATCCATGTGCATCGGTGGCGGCCAGGGCATGGCGATGATCATCGAGCGTCTCTCCTGATCATCTGCACGTCTGCAATGCAAAGGCCCCGCTTCGGCGGGGCCTTTGTTGTTTTCGACTGCTTTCGAGGTCCCTGGACATGAGAGCCGACGTACCATCGCTCTCACCAACGTTCGCCCAGCGCACCAGGATCAACGTGATCGACGAGAAACTTCACAGCATCGGTCGAGAGATCGCCGCAATTTCACAACGAGATCCCGATCGTCCCGCCATCATCACCACTGACGGATGCGTGATGACGTTCGGCGAGCTTGAACATGACGTCGATGCCCTTGCCGCCTCATTCGCCGCCGCTGGCCTGGCAACTGGTGATGTCGTTGCATTGCTTTGCCGTAACCGACCCGAGTGGATGGTTACCTATGAGGCAGCATTGCGCGCGGGTGTCACATTGCTTCCAGTTAATTGGCATCTTGAAGCAGATGACGTCCAATACGTGCTCGAAGATTCAGGCGCCAAAGCACTTCTCGCAGAATCAGTCTTCTCGCCTCAAGCAGAAGGCGTTCCCGCTTCGCTCGTGCTTCGGATCGCAATCGGCGGTCCTATCGATGGTTTTGAGTCGTGGAACGACGTGCTCTCGTCTGCTTCCACCCCCTCACCGGAACGTCCTCGCGGCACACAGATGATCTACACGTCGGGGACAACCGGTCGACCAAAGGGCGTCCGCCACGACCCTCAACCTTCCTCATCCGCCGCCGCTGCTGGCACAGCGATGGTTGCCATGTTTGGAATGGACGGCGACAACGGCGACTCAATGCTGTGCACCGCGCCGCTCTACCACTCCGGCCCCAGTCGGCTCTGCCTCGAATGGCCTTTGGGCGCGGGAGTTGCCGTCGTCCTTATGGATCGATTTGATCCGCGCGATGCGCTTGGTCTCATCGACAAACACGCGATCACACACGCGTTTTTTGTCCCCACGATGTTCAATCGCATGCTTGCAGTTCCTGATCGCGAATCATTTAACGTCTCGACGCTTCGATTTGTTCTCCACGGCGCCGGGCCTTGCACTGTTGCGACGAAACAAGCCATGTTCGATTGGTTCGGCCCCGTAATTCACGAGATCTACGCAGCCAGCGAGGGGCCAGGTACGTGGATCACTCCGCAAGAGTGGCTTGCGCACCCGGGCAGCGTGGGACGCGTCGACCCCGAACGTCTTCGCATTCGCCGTGAAGATCGCTCAACCGCCGATGCCGACGAAGTCGGAACCGTGTGGTTCTTCAGTGCTTCCAAGTTTCGCTATCACGGAGACCCCGAAAAGACCGCCACGACCTACGACGAAAGCGGCGACTGGTACACGGTCGGCGACCGCGGCCATATCGATGCCGACGGCTATCTCTACCTCTCAGGCCGAACAGCCGAGTGCATCAATAGCGGTGGGGTGAACATCTATCCGGCCCGCATCGACGAGGCACTCGCTGCGGCTCCAGGCGTCATTGACGGCGCCGCCTTCGGCCTTCCCGATGACGACCTCGGCGAAATCGTCGCCGCAGCAATCGTGATCTCCGATGGCGCCGACCCCGACGCGAGCATCACGTCGACGATTGACCATTGCCGAGAGGTCGTCGGGTCACAACTCACTCCAAAGCGAGTCTTCGTTGTCGACGAGTTGCCACGAAGCGATGCCGGGAAGTTGTATCGATCACGTCTGGTTCAGCAATTCACCGGAGAGTGAATCGCTCGCTGGCCGGGCTTCGCCCTGGAGGCACTGTCAGCCGGTTCGTCCGGTGGCGTGCTCGTAGAACGATCGGTCAACCAATTTTTCTTCGGGCACAGGATGTTCGTAGGCAGTAATGACATCGAGATCGATGAACTCTTGCTGCATTCTCGTTGTGGTGTCCTGACGAATTTCCCAATCCATCGTGAGTGATGACGTTCGCTCAAGGAGTGTCACCGGCTGATTGATCGCCGTTGCGATTGCCGCCATTACTGACGGGTCTTGGTGATAGTCGCCAGACAAGTGCGTGTTAATTGTTCGAATCACCGCACGCGCAAATGCATCACCCACGGCCGGAGTGTCTCGAAGGAGTGACTTCCCGAACAGCACCGACCCGAGCGGCTCGCCGGGCAACTGCGTCGCCATCAGCACATACTCGGGTGTCGCAAAGTCGATCCATACCGGGTCGATAAGAACTGCACAGTCGATTGCGCCGTTCTTTAGCCCCGTTGTCATCTCGGAACTCGGGATGTTGATGACCGGAAGCGCATCACCGTTGAAATCAGGCACGCGCTTTTTGAGTTCTGCAATCGCGTAATAGATGCCCGACGATGACTTCCCCACTGCGGAACCCCAGCGAAGGTTCTGCGTTTCAGAGGGATTGGGAGATTCAGGAGTCGTGAATGCATCGCGCCGACACCAAAGCCCGGTTTGCTGAACGCTGTAGTCGCCGGCAGACGGCGGGTAATAGTTTCCGAGAACGGCGCGGACGGTCAGGCCAATTCTTGAAGCGTTGAACAATGAAAGGTCATAGCCCCCCACCGATGCATCAAGTTGCCCCTGCGACAATTGAGGGATTGCATCCGAGGTTGGCAGAGTGACGAATTCAACCGAAAGATTTTCTTTCTGAAACTCGCCGAGAGATTGCGCCAAAAGAACTGGGGCGGCGTATTCGCCACGAAATGCAATCGAAACTCGGAGTTTGACCGGTTGCGAAAGGGGCTGCGGAGCGGGAGCGCCGGCCGTGCAACGAGCTGGCAATCGGCCGACGGAAAGATCGGTTTGGTCGGTCCGTCCGTTCTCGCAACCCGGCACCGCCACGACGTCGCTACGAAGGTCAGGAGCCCGCGAAGCACTCGAAGGTCCGCCGACACAACCGGTGAGCGCAATCGATGCAACGCAACCGAGAACGAGCCAGAACCGTTGGGATCTCGGAATGGGGGCCACCGATCGGTTCACCCTTCATCCTCTTTCGCCCACGGGGCCAACATCCGCCCGACACGACGAACAACCCACGTAAACAACACGCCAAGGAGGGCAGCGATGACAATTGCAACGTACATCTGTCCTGGATCAAGAATCTGGCGAGCCGTATTGATGCGATAGCCAAGTCCTTGGTTGCCCGGAGCAAACACGAATTCAACGCCGATCACCGTCAACACGGTGACGCCAGCTGCGACTCGCAAGCCAATGAAGATTTGCGGCAATGACCCGGGAAGCAGAACTTGCCGAAAGAGTTGCCATTTCGTGGCGCCAAACGACACCGCTGCGTCTCGGTATCCAGACGGAACCGACATCACCGCGGTCATCGTCTGAATCCACACGAAGAAAAACACGGTGAGAGCAATAACGGCGATGACGGGCTTTTCGTCGAACCCGAGGATGAGCAGAAACACTCCAATGAGAGCGAGTTTTGGAACCGTGTACATCGCAGCCAGGAGTGGTTCAAGAGCAGCTCGAGTAAGGCGACTCATCCCCATCCAGACGCCGAGCACGAGGCCGAAGAGTGCTCCCCAGAAATACCCCCATGCCACTCGGTACATCGACTTACCGACATCTCCCCACATGCCGCCGCCCGCATTGGACGAGAACAGTTCAGGGGTTCGACGCAAGAGATCAGTTGGCGATGGATACAGGCCTGGATTGATCCACTCGTGCGTTGATGCAAGCTCCCACAGAATGATCAGAGCAACAGGTACACCAATCGAAAGTGACAATTCGATCGTGCGACGCCGACGCGAGTGGCTCTTCGGATTGAATTCCGCGGGTCCGGGCAAACGCTTCAGGACGACATCATTTGTTGCAGTTGAGGTGGCTTGTTCAGACACTATTAGCTCGCTTCCTGCGCAGTGCGCGACGCAGCGAGTTGCGACTGAACCTCACGTCGCATCAATTCCCAAAGTTCGTCGTGCAACTCTGCGAATTCTTTCGAGTTTCTGGCAGATTCCGCGCTTCGTGGCCGTTCAATTGGAACTTGGCGATCAGCAACGATCCGACCCGGTCGCACCGACAACATGATCACGCGATCAGCAAGCAAGATCGCTTCTTCGATGCTGTGGGTCACGAAAAGCACCGTTCGTCGATCGGACTGCCACATTTCAAGGAGATCGTCCTGCAACACGTGTCGCATTTGCGCGTCGATCGCTGAAAACGGTTCATCCATGAGAAGAATTTCGGGTTCGACCACGAGGGCTCTCGCGATCGCGACGCGCTGTTTCATACCTCCGGAAAGTTCGGAGATGTGCGCCTTGGCACGATCACCGAGTCCCATGCGTTCGAGATACACCTGCGAACGACGATTTCCCTCGGCTTTGGGAACCCCTGCCAGGTCGAGCCCAAACCGCACGTTCTCGATGACGTTTTTCCACGGATAGATCGAGTAATCCTGAAAGACAGTTGCGGTCGCCCAACGAGGATCGGTGACGTGCAGATCGATCTCACCGGTGCTCGGTCGGACCAGCCCACCAACCATTCGCAAGACGGTGGACTTTCCGCAGCCTGATGGCCCGACGAGGCACACGAACTCGCCATCGGCAATGTCGAGGTCGATTGGTCCCACTGCGTCGACAACAGCGCCCTTGCTGACGAAACGAGTTGTGACACCTCGTAACGAGATTTTTGGCCGCGATGCCACTTCCTGACTGTCCACTCTGCTCTCCCCCTCGATCAACGCCGTTGACCTTAGCGTTGATTCAGAGCAGTGAATTCAACGAGACCGGATTTGGCTCAGGTCGCGAACGGCACCGCGTGCGGCCGATGTCGTCATTGCGGCATAGGCCTGGAGAGCGAGAGAAACCTTGCGATCACGATTCGTTGGCGTCCATGCATCGTCGCCGCGAGCGATTTCGTGGGCATGACGGTCGGCGAGTTCTGCCGCTGAAACATCGAGCGTGATCGACCGAGCCGGAATATCGATGGTGATGGAATCACCCGTACGAACCAGACCAATGAGCCCGCCTTCGGCTGCTTCAGGAGAAACGTGTCCGATAGAGAGGCCTGCGGTTCCACCCGAGAAACGACCATCGGTGAGAAGGGCGCACTTCTCACCTAGCCCGCGACTCTTGATGTACGTCGTGGGATACAGCATCTCTTGCATGCCTGGTCCACCCTTAGGACCTTCGTAGCGAACAACGACTACCTCGCCGGCAACGACTTCTTCGCTGAGGATGCCTTCGACAGCGGCATCTTGGCTTTCGTACACACGAGCGGTACCTGTGAACTTGAAGATGGATTCATCAACACCAGCGGTCTTCACGATGCAACCGTCGGCAGCAAGGTTGCCGAACAGCACCGCAAGCCCGCCTTCGGTTGAATACGCGTGCTCCACCGAACGAATGCATCCATTTTCACGGTCCTCGTCAAGCGACGGCCAGCGTGTGTCCTGACTAAATGCGACCTGCGTCGGGATACCAGCCGGACCAGCGCTCCAGAAATGACGTGCTTCGGCAGTGCATGTGTCGCGCTTGATGTCCCACTCATCGAGTGAAGCCTTCAGCGATGAGCTGTGCACCGTCGGTGCAGTTGCGTCGATAAGTCCGGCGCGCTCAAGTTCACCAAGAATTGCGGGGACGCCACCGGCACGGTGAACGTCTTCGACGTGGTACTTCTCGGTAGAGGGTGCAACCTTGCAAATGTTCGGCAACCGACGACTGAGCGCGTCGACGTCTGTCATCGTGAAATCGATTTCACCTTCGTGAGCTGCAGCGAGGATGTGCAAAACCGTGTTGGTACTGCCACCCATCGCGACGTCAAGCGCCATGGCGTTCTCGAATGCTGTCTTGTTGGCAATTACTCGGGGGAGGACAGACTCGTCGTCCTTCTCGTAGTAGCGCTTGGCCAGATCAACAATTGTTCGACCGGCCTGAAGGAACAATTGCTCGCGATCTGCGTGGGTTGCGAGCAGCGTTCCGTTACCGGGAAGCGACAGTCCAAGCGCTTCGGTCAGACAGTTCATTGAATTTGCCGTAAACATGCCTGAACACGAACCGCAGGTTGGGCATGCAGAACGCTCGACCTGTTCAACGTCTTCGTCGCTGACGTTGCGATCGCCAGCCTTCTGCATCGCCGAGATGAGATCGACCTTGACCTCGGAGCCGGCAAGACGCGTCTTGCCCGCTTCCATCGGACCACCGGAAACAAAGACAACAGGAATGTTCAGACGTAGTGCCGCCATGAGCATGCCTGGTGTGATTTTGTCGCAGTTCGAAATACACACGAGCGCATCGGCACAATGAGCGTTGACCATGTATTCGACGGAGTCCGCGATGAGGTCACGGCTCGGAAGGCTGTAGAGCATGCCCCCATGACCCATAGCGATGCCGTCGTCGACGGCGATGGTGTTGAACTCTTTTGCAACGCCACCCGAGGCTTCGATTTCTCGAGCTACAAGCTGACCAAGATCCTTCAGATGCACGTGTCCGGGCACGAACTGCGTGAACGAATTGGCAATAGCGATGATTGGCTTCTCGAAGTCACCATCGGTCATGCCCGTAGCGCGCCAAAGGGCTCGGGCTCCGGCCATGTTTCGGCCATGGGTGGTGGTACGTGAGCGATACGTCGGCATGGCGACAACGCTAGTTCCCGTGGTCACCGACCGCTGAGTCGGTTCAACTCAGTTGGGTTCGTTGATCTCGGTAAAGGCGGGAAACGGGACCGCCGGGGGCTGAACGCCAAACTCTTCCCGAAGGTCCTGGATTGAGCGATGAGCCATTTCGAGAAGCGGTGCTTCGTTGTAATTCGTGGTGCATTGCGCGCCCCGGACGAACGCCTCAAGTACGAACTCCATCGCCCCCTCGCGAGCGAAGAGCGAAGTCTTTGCTTCGAAGTCCTCTCCACCAAAGATTCCAAGCTCGTAGGCGCCTAGGCCGGCGAGAAACTGCATCCAATGGGCATCGTTGTCCTTCATGCCAATCTGAAAAGCAGAGAGCGCAAGTTCTTCTGGGGCACTTGGGCCAAATCCTGCAATGAGATGACTCATGTCGTGGCGAACGAAAAACGCAGGGTTTGAAACTCCCTCACCTGGGATGTTGAAGTCGTTTGCAATGTAGAACTCGATGTACTCCCGCCCGAGAGAGCCTCTCGGCAGTTCACGGAGTCTGCGCATTTCCGCCGCAAGTTCGGGATCCTCGATCTTGGTATCCATCTCTTCGTATCGCGCCCGAATCGTCGAATCACTGATCTGTTCTCGTCCAAGCGCCCAAGCGGCATTGAGATGTTGAACCGCACGCTCGGTGTCGCCTTTCATCAGTTCTCTCATCAACTGAAGACCCTCGTTATCGCCGCCAAGGGCCAGTGCAAAACCGTCGACGAGAACAACCTGCTCGTCCGTCATCGGAGCACGGAACATTTCCAGAGGAACAAGCATCATTCGAAGACGACGTCGTGCGATTTCGTCGTCGAACATCGAAGCCGCCTCGATGGGCGTTAATGGCGCCAACGAGTCGAGATCAAGATCGGGACGCTCCCAGATGAGTTTGATGATGAGTCCGAGAAACTGACGTTGCAACTCAGTGCCACCGTCACCGGTATCGATTGCGGATCGAAGCAATCTCGCTGCGGGCTCTACGAGATCACTCCGATTGTTCAAACTAACGGTCACGACATTCTCCTGAAAGGTCTCATTGATGCTCAACAATAAGGGGAAAAGGCGGGTTGGGCGCTGCGATGTTGAAGCGATGGCGGATATCGGCAATCGGAAGATGCGCCATCGCCAGGTGATCCACAGCGAGAAGGTCGACGTAACAATTCAGACCACGCAGCAACGCGTCGAACACCACTTCGGTCGCTCCGGGGCGGGCAAGGGTGCCAATTTTCGCTTCGAATGATGGCGGGGCAAACGAGCCGTATTCCATGATCGCCAGCACGCCAAGCAAATACGCCCAATGATCATCGTCTTCCTTGGCTCCGAGCAGGAATGCACCTAAGGCGATCTCCTCCTGCGCCTTCGGCCCGCAACCGGCGATGAGATGACACATGTCGTGAGCAACGAAAAATGCAGGTACTCCCGGCTCTTCGCCGGGAAGCGCGAATCCGTTCTCTTTGTAGAACTCGACGTACTCGCGGCCAAGAGTCCCGCGGGGTAACTCACGAAAAGCAGCAACGCGCGCCACCAACTCCGGTGCGGCGACTTCAGTCGCACCATATTCGTCGCGCAATGACCGTTCGGCGGTCAGATCAACGGCCTCACCCCACGCTCGAAGAAGATCTTCGCTGATTTCGAGAATTTGGGTTTCGACCATTGCACGCGCCTGGGCAAGGCCAGGATCGCCATCGTCCCCACCGAGTGCGTCAACAAAGTCTTCAACGCGTTGGAGTTGTTCGTCAGAGAGTGGATGACGACACAACATGAAGAGGACAAGGAACATGCGGACACGACGTCGCAAGGCAACCGAAGTAAACACGCCACCTGCTTCGCCAGGAGTGATCGGTTGCAAGCCGTCGACATCAAGCGAATCGAGTCCGAAAATGATTCGAGCGAGATCGCTCAGCATGCCGCGCTGTTGTGTCGTCCCGCCGTCGCCAGTGTCGATTGCCGATCTGATCACTCGCAGAAGCGGAAGAGTCAGATTTTCTTTTCCATCAAAAGTGATGCTCATAGCCTCGAATCGTACGCGCTGCGCCGTTTCGGTAGAGACCGAAAGACGTTGAAAGCCCCGACAAACTTGCCGGGGCTTTCACATACCTGTGGTGGAGGTGAGGAGAATCGAACTCCCGACCTCTACGTTGCGAACGTAGCGCTCTAGCCAACTGAGCTACACCCCCGCAGGGGTCGTCAATCTACCGGACAGCGCGAACCGCCAAGGAATCGACAGACCAAATGGGTCAGTTGCCGCCGACGACGAACATCCGAGGAAGCGTTTCCTCTTCGTCATCGAATGCCGCCGGAGCAGCGGTGGCATGACCAGGTACAACCCCGCCATTGTCCTGCATGTAGCGGACCTTGGCCTCGCGCTCGAGCTTCTGCTTCTGGGCGTTGGCGAGCAACACCACGTAGCCGGCAAAGGCCGCAAGGCTCAGCAGGAACAGCAGGACCATGAGGCCACCGAAAGCGAAGGCTCCGAGGAGGGTGACACCGGTGGCTCCGGCGAGGCCGAAGAGAATGTCGCGGCGGCGCTTCTTCTGCGGCGACAACTTCGGGCGATGCGGAGCGAAGTACTCGCTGCCACGCAGCGGAGCGGAGCCTGAGGCAACCGGCACGACGGGAGTCGCTGATCCAGGAGCGGCACGCTCGAGAATCGAGAGATGGTTCGAGAACGAACTGATTGAGTTCACACGATGATGTTCGGTACGTGAACGGATCCACGAAACGAGATACACCGCCCAAACAACTGCGAGCACGAACAGCACCAGAATCGTCATGACGTGACTTTCCTCGCAGAATTTGGGATGGGACTTTTGGCAGGTTTCACGTTGCGAAACGGTTGCCGGGAGGCGTCCATCGGGTGAATGAGAACGTTACGTTTCTACTACAGAGCACCAATCGGCCTCCAGCGAGCAACGAGCAAAAACCCTGATTTTCCTTGCCCTGTATGGCAGAACGCCGATTCAACGAATCGGTCACACCTCGTGATTTTCACCATTTTCGGCGTCACCGGTGAACGAGCCTTCAAGAACGTCGTCTCCTAAAGATGCATCCGGATCGCGTTGGTACACACCCGAACGTCCGCCGGTCTTTTCCCACAGCGCAATTTCGCCGATGACCATCGAACGGTCAGAGGATTTACACATGTCATAGATCGTGAGTGCTGCAACCGAGCAAGCGGTGAGCGCTTCCATCTCGACGCCAGTTCGATCGACAGTTTCGACCTGCGCTTCGATCTCGATGTAGTCGTCTTCAATGCGGAAGTTCACAGAGACGCCGCCGATCATGAGCGGATGACAAAGCGGTATGAGGTCGGATGTGCGCTTCGCCGCCTGAATGCCTGCCACGCGGGCGACGGCCAGAACGTCGCCTTTGCTGATCGCCCCACGAGCCACCAACGACGCGGTTTCCGGCGTCATATGCACCTGTCCACGAGCGATCGCCCGGCGATGCGTGACGTCTTTGGGCGTGACATCGACCATGCGGGCACGGCCCAGAGGATCGAGATGGGTGAGACCACGGTCAGACATGAGCCAATCCTACGCCCCTCCCCTCGTGTGATCCCGGGCGAGAAGGCAGACTGAGGACATGGAACCGACATTGGTAATGGGCGGATCAGCCGAGGGACTCGACGATGAGGATTGGTCCGGTCAGTCCAATTACTTCGAATACTCCCGAGCGGCGAACCC
>CANGMY010000021.1 GCA_947455015.1 Microthrixaceae bacterium
GGAATGCCGTCGTCGCCAACGCGCATGGTGAGGAGAAACTCTTCGCCAATTGTCATTGGTCCGCCGCTGCCCAACTCGCCAGCATCCGGACCAAGCGCTGTCAGATACACCAGTCGTTCTACTGACGAATGATTTCCCGCAACGGTGACCACTGCGCCGCCATAGGAATGTCCGAGAAGAACCACCGGGCCATCAACGGTGTCGAGCACGGCGGTAACAGCTGCTGCATCTTCGGTGAGGTCGGTAAGCGGAAGTTCAACCAGTGCGGTCTTTACGCCGCGGGCATCAAGTTCGTTCACGAGCGGCTCGAAACACCAGCCGCCGTGAAATGCACCATGAGTCAGAACGATCGTTGTCATTTCCGGATACTAGGAAGAACTGATCAACTTTTCATCAGAAAGTCGATGTCATCGGCTTTCAGAAACAGATCGACTTCTTCAGCAAGGAGTTCGTGCTTGATCAGCTCGGGATCAGTATCGAGAATCTCGATCGCAATCTCTCGAGCGGTCACCACCCATTCGCGGTCGCGACGCAACGACGCCAACTTCAGGTCGTTCTGACCTTTCTGCCGCTCCCCCATGATCGTGCCTTCGCCACGAAGGTCAAGATCGACCTCGGCAAGCTCGAACCCATCGGTGCTTCGGACAAGCGCTTCAAGTCGTGCTTCACCGTCCGGAGTTTTCGCCTCACCAACAAGCCAACAGAACGACTTCGCCGCGCCTCGACCGACTCGGCCACGCAACTGGTGCAATTGGGCGATGCCGAAACGCGTGGCATCGAGAATGACCATGACGGTTGCGTTGGGAACGTCGACACCCACTTCGATGACCGTCGTTGAAACGAGTGCATCGAGTTCGCCAGCGCGGAACTGGGTCATGACTGCGTCCTTTTCATCGGACTTCAGTCGACCATGCAGCAAACCAACTCGTAGCCCGGAAAGTTCGCCACTCGTGAGTTCCTCAAACGTTTCCTGCGCTGATCGAACCTCAAGCTTTTCGCTCTCTTCAATCAACGGACACACAACATAGACCTGGCGACCTTCGGCGATTTCGTCGCGGACCTGTTGCCACACTTGAACTTCATCCATGTCGTTCTGCGCCCAACGAGTGACGATCGGCGTGCGGCCTGGAGGAAGTTCATCGAGAACCGAAACATCGAGGTCGCCATAGACCGTCATGGCTGCGGTGCGCGGAATCGGCGTAGCGGTCATGACCAACACATCGGGCATGGCGTCGCCTGCGCCCTTGTCACGCAACGCGGCACGTTGTTCAACACCGAAGCGATGCTGTTCATCGATCACCACAACACCGAGCGATTTGAACTCAATACCTTCAGAGATCAACGAGTGCGTGCCGATCACGATGTCGAGATTTCCCGTCGCCATGTCCTCAAGGATCTTGCGACGATCGCCCGCTGTCGTTCGGTTCGTGAGCAAAGCGACCCGCAATGAACGATCCATCCCTGCTCCGCCGAACAAATTGCCATCGTCAGTATCGGGAACCGTGAAACCTTCGAGGAGATGCTTGATGCCGAGGTGATGCTGCTCGGCAAGCACTTCAGTCGGCGCCATAAGCGCGGCCTGATGACCACCCTGAACGGCAACCAACATCGCACTCACCGCAACGACGGTCTTTCCCGCACCGACATCGCCCTGCAACAACCGATGCATGGGATGACCTTTGGCGAGGTCTTCGTTGATCTCAACGATCGTCCGTGCCTGAGCGCCAGTGAGGTCGTAAGGAAGAACTTCGTGGAAGCGCTTCACCAACGGCCCACCACCATCACCAACAACATGAGCGATTCCAACGGCAGTTCGTTCGAGCTCTCGTTTGCGCCGCACAAGTTCCACCTGCACGCGCAACAGTTCGTCGAAGACAAGGCGCTTTCGAGCGGCCCCCGCCTCGGCCATTGACTCGGGCAGGTGAATGGCACGAAAGGCTTCAGTCCTTGCTACGAGATCAAGCCGGTCAAGCAATGCCTCATCAAGCGGCTCGGCGAAGTCACCTGCGCGGCGCAATGTCTCTTCACAAAAGCGCGCGATATCCCACGAAGCGATTCCCGCCTTCTCGGACTGCCCATAGACGGGAAGGATTCTGCCGGTTCGGTTGCCGATCAGATCGACAACGGGATTCGTCATCTTGCGTTTCCCGCCGTACAGCTCAAGCTTTCCGAAGAAAACCGCGTCGAGCCCCGGCTGTAATTGCTTCTCGCGAAAGGGTTGTCCGAAGAACGTGACATCCATCGACGCGGTGCCGTCGGTAACGGTGACGATCACCATCGACTTGCCCTTGCCGGTGCGACGCTGCGTCGAACGTTTCACGTTCACCAGAATCGCGGCCTCTTCGCCAACTTCAAGATCAGCGATCTTCGCTTCTTTCGTGCGATCGATGTAGCGGCGTGGGTAATGCGTCAGCACATCGAGCACCGAACGGATGCCCATCTTTCCGAGTGAGGCCGCCTTTGTCGCGCCAACGCCTTTGAGCTCACTTGCCGGGAGGTTGGCGAGTTGTGCCAACCGACGTCCCACGATCTCGCTCACTCGATACCGAAGAGATAGGGGTAGAGCGGCTGTCCGCCGTGATGCACTTCAACCTCGCAGCCAGGACGGTTGTCGTGAACCCACACTTCGAGGTGTCGAGTCGCGGCCGGTGTTGCGCCCTCACCCTCAATAATCGTGACGATTTCGTGGCTCTCGTTCACGATGTGGGCAAGCAGTCCAGCGGCGGCTTCGGAGAGATCAGCGTCGATGGCAATGATTCCGTCGCGCGCAATACCCAGCCAGTCGCCTTCGCGAATGGGACCGGCATCGCTGCTGGAATCTCGCACGGCACGTGTGAGTTCACCGGCAACAACGTGGGCTGCGGCTTCAGACATTGCATCGGCGTTTGTAGCTGCCGTGCCTTCTGGGTCGTAGGCCAACAACGAGGCAAACCCTTCGGCAACGCCGCGAGTGGGAACCACGCGCACGTTCTTGGTGGTCATCGCGTCAACCTGTTCGGCCACCGGAATGATGTTCTTGTTGTTCGGCAGCAACACAACGTCGTCGGCCGGTGCGGCTTCAACCGCTTCAAGAAGTTGCGCCGTTGACGGGTTCATCGTTTGCCCACCAGTGACGATCACCTGCACGCCAAGCGAATGGAAGATGCGACGAATGCCGTCGCCAACCGAAACAGCAACCACGGCACACGGAACCGGGTCGTGGGTTGTTGCCGGTTCCGGGTTCATGGGTTCGGCTTCGCGCACCCAACGTTCTTCTTCGACTTCTTCAAGCAGATCGGTCACGCGGATCGAACGCGGGCGACCGATGTCGACCGCCGCTTCGATCGTGGCTCCGATGTCGTCGGTATGAATGTGGCAGTTCCAAATTCCGTCGCCACCGACAACGACGATTGAATCGCCGAGCGTTGCCCACACGTCTTTGAAACCGGGTACGGCTTCGTCGGGTGCTTCGAGGAAGTACATGACTTCATAACGAAGACCTGCGAGCGAACCATCGTGTGATCCGTCGCCGTGTGCAGCATCGAACGCGTCGAGGAATTCTGCAGAAGCGCCGGCGGGATCCTCGGCCGCTTCCGGAATCGGACGTCCGCACACGATGTTCAGCGCAACATCGAACAACAACATGAGGCCAGTGCCGCCGGAGTCAACAACGCCTGCGTCGGCCAACACCTGCAACATCTTGGGAGTGCGTGCAAGCGCATCGGTGCCCGAGGCGTGCGCTGCTTCAAGAACGCCAAGAAGATCCGAACCGGCATCGGCCGCAGCGCGCCCGCCTTCGGCAGCGACACGAACGACGGTGAGGATTGTTCCTTCGACTGGTTTCATCACCGCGCCATAGGCAGCAGTGGCAGCAGCATCGAGTGCAGTTGCAAAGGTTGCGCCGTCGATGACCGCAGCGGAACGGAACTCAGCAGACAACCCGCGCAAGATCTGCGAAAGGATGACGCCCGAATTCCCGCGAGCACCCATGAGCGAACCGTGTGAGATCGCCTGGCAGGTTGCGTCGAGATCGGCGTCAGCGCCATCGAGCTCGGCGACCACCGATGCGAGCGTGAGCGCCATGTTCGTTCCGGTGTCCCCATCGGGCACGGGATAGACGTTCAGTCGGTTGATGGTCTCGCGATGAGCGGCCAGGGCATCGGCGTATCCCCGGATGAGCATCCGGAGGTCATCGGCGGTCAGGCTGGTGGCGATCGACATCGGCGGAGAGACTACCGATGTGTCCGGCGTCCGGCTGTGTGGCGCTAATCAGTTCGTGCCTGCGACGCGCAATTCTCCGACCTTTGCGTTCTCGGCTGCGATCACGTTCGCCATGCATTGCTGACCCGCCTCCACATCGGCGGCAAGTGGGTCGCAGCCGAATTTTCGGAGCCGGGCCGCAGTTTGATCGAATGCCGGCGCGTCCGAAAGCGCTACGAACCCGACCATCGAGAAATGAACGCCGATCTGGATGCCATCACGGCCATCGAACACCGGCAACCCGCCAAAGTTCGTCTCGTTCTGAGACTGAACCAGATCGAAATCCACCGATTCAGGAGTGCCCTTTAGGTGAACCCAACCTCGAACCGGCGCAAGCGTTTCGGCGTCGTACGAGCCATACGCCACCCAACCAGAAGAAAGCTGGTCCCACATCTCACTGTCCGAAGCCGCCAACTCGTCCACAGAGAGCGGGACCAAGACAGAGCCGTCAACCGTTGAGGCTCCAGCCTTTTCATTCCGAGAAGATCCAACCGCCATGACAACAACGCCCACGAAGATGGCCATCGCGCAACTGGCGACCGCCACCAACGTTCGAAGCCGACGGACGCTTGCCCGCCGAAGTGCCGCATCCAAAGATTCGTCAACCAGGTCCATAACGAAAACCGCCTTTCGCCTTTCGAGTCAGGCCGCCGCCCGTGATCGCGTGGTTCGAAGATACCCCCCCCCGAAATATTTGAGCGAGCCTTTTCACCCCAACGATGACGCGAACTGGCGTGACCCGCTAGAACTTCCATGCCCCGATTGGTAGCCCAGGGCTGAATTCAGGCCGGTCAACCGCCGAATTGGGCCTGAGAGGGCTCGCTGCTACCATTCGGCGTTCGATTCTTCTGACGTCCCGGAGTGTGTTGTCATGGCAGCTGTATGCGAGGTGTGCGGAAAGCACCCATCGTTCGGTATGGCGGTAAGCCACTCCCATCGCCGCACCAAGCGCCGTTGGAATCCGAACATCCAGCGAGTTCGCGCCGTTGTCAACGGTTCGACCAAGCGCGTCAACGTGTGCACGTCGTGCCTCAAGGCCGGCAAGGTCGTCAAGGCAGTTCGCTGACCGTGTCTGCCGGTCCTTTGCAGGGAGTCGTCAAGTCCTACGACCCGGTCTCCGGCGTCGGCACCATCATCTGCGACACGGACCTGAACGATTACGAATTCACCCGCAGCGCCCTCGTGGGTTCGGTTTTCCGCTCCCTACGTCAGGGCCAGCGAGTGGTCTTTGATCTCGACGGTGGCTCGTTGGCCGTTCGTCTTCGTATGGGATCTGAAGCCGATATGGGTACCCCGGGGTTTGAGCAACCGCACCCCGACAACGTGCAGCACCCACAGGGCGGCACCGAAGGCTGAGTGCCACACGGCACACCTTGGGTTTCGGCGACGGAGAGCGTCGTTGAATCCTCTACGCTTCGCACATTCACCACAGGTTCACTTGGCGGCAACCGCTTGCCAAGAACAACCCCCCACTCAGGCGCAACGCGCATTCGACAACGACGTCGGAGGAATCATGGCCGGGCAGACAACAAACCAGAAGCTGATCGACTGGGTCGAACAGTGGCGCGAAATTCTGCAACCTGATGACGTCTATTGGTGTGACGGCTCCGCCGAGGAATACGAGCGCCTTTGTGGCGAACTCGTTGCCGGTGGAACGTTCCGCACGCTGAACGAAGCGAAGCGTCCGAATAGTTACCTCGCACTCTCCGACCCGGGCGACGTTGCTCGCGTTGAAGACCGCACCTACATCTGCTCCGAACGCGAAGTCGATGCAGGCCCGACGAACAATTGGCGTCCGCCCGCAGAAATGCGCGCCGAGATGACCAAGCTCTACACCGGCGCCATGAAGGGCCGCACGATGTATGTCGTGCCGTTCTCGATGGGCCCGCTCGGTTCACCAATCGCGCACATTGGTGTGCAGCTCAGCGACTCTGCCTATGTCGCGGTGAACATGCGCATCATGACCCGCATGGGCCAGGGCGCACTCGACGTGCTTGGAAATGGTGAATGGGTTCCATGCGTGCATTCGGTTGGCATGCCGCTTGCTGCCGGCCAGGCCGATGTGCCGTGGCCGTGCGATGCCGAGAACAAGTACATCGTGCACTTCCCGGAAACCAGCGAAATCTGGTCCTACGGCTCGGGCTACGGCGGCAACGCACTGCTCGGCAAGAAGTGCTTCGCACTGCGCATTGCTTCAACCATGGCTCGTGACAACGGCTGGATGGCCGAGCACATGCTCATCCTTGGCCTCACCTCGCCTGAAGGCGTGAAGAAGTATGTCGCTGCGGCATTCCCGTCAGCGTGTGGCAAGACCAACATGGCGATGCTCATTCCCACCCTCCCGGGCTGGAAGGTCGAAACCGTTGGTGACGACATTGCCTGGATGAAGTTCGGTGCCGATGGTCGTCTTTATGCCATCAACCCCGAAGCCGGTTTCTTCGGCGTTGCTCCTGGCACCTCAGCCAAGTCGAACTTCAACGCTCTTGAATCAGTGAAGGGCAATTCGATCTTCACCAACTGCGCACTCACCGACGATGGCGACATCTGGTGGGAAGACCTTTCCGATGAAGCGCCTGCGCATCTCATCGACTGGAAGGGCAACGACTGGACTCCGGCCTCGGACTCCCCCGCTGCGCACCCGAACGCGCGCTTCACTGCTCCGGCCGCACAGTGCCCGTCGATCGCACCCGAATGGCAGGACCCGGCCGGTGTGCCGATCTCGGCAATTCTTTTCGGCGGCCGTCGCGCCACCAACGTTCCGCTGGTGACCGAATCATTCGATTGGCAGCACGGTGTGTTCCTCGGCTCGATCATGAGCTCGGAAAAGACTGCAGCCGCCGCTGGCACCGTAGGCGAACTTCGTTTCGACCCCTTCGCCATGCTTCCGTTCTGTGGCTACAACATGGGCGATTACTTCAAGCATTGGCTCGAGATCGGCGAAGCAACCGACGCCTCGAACCTTCCCAAGTTGTTCTGGGTGAACTGGTTCCGCAAGGGCGACGACGGTTCGTTCCTGTGGCCAGGCTTCGGCGAGAACTCCCGTGTTCTCAAGTGGATCGTCGAGCGCCTTGAAGGCACCGCCGGTGCCAACGACACCGCCATTGGCCGGGTTCCGAGCGCATCCGATCTCGACCTTGCTGGCCTGGACATCGACGAGGCCACCATCGCCACGTTGTTGTCGGTCGACAACGCCGCATGGAGCGCCGAAATCCCGCAGCTTGAAGCGCACCTCGACACCTTCGGTGCCGAACTTCCTTCAGAGCTTCGTGACGAACTGCGCGAACTCGAAAAGCGTCTCGGCTAATTCCGACTCGTTACATGTAGTGAAAGAGGGCGGGGCTTCGGCTCCGCACTCTTCGCGTCTCGCACGCACGAGTGGCGGCCTCGCTGTTTGTCGGCAACGATCGTTGCCACGTTGCTTGAGGGGGACTCGTGGACGTTGATCGTCGTCTGACACATGTGGAGTTGTTGCATGCACCCGGTGAGCGCGCGCTGGCCGCTCGAGTCTTTGAGTTGCTGGGCTGCACCGTGTCTGACAGTGGTCGTCACTGGTTCACGGCCTTCATCGACACGAACCTTCGCGATTACGCCAACAATTCGTTCTACGCATCAGAAGCACCGGCTGAACAGCTGGCCATCGAAGCAGCGATGGCTGATTCGGTCGATGAATGGGTGGAGATGGTGCGCACTGCTCCGCAGAACTCACCGCACTTTGGCCTGCGAGTGGGAACGGTTGAAGAACACCGAGCAATCATCGCCAACATCCGTAACGCCTCAGAGAACGACGTTGAGCTGCGCGGTCGTATCGAAGTACTTGGCGACTTCCCTCACGACGCGCCCGACGCAATCGCCACCAACATGGATCAAGCATTCATCTGGACGAACGTGATCGCGTCAGGTCCACTTCGACTTGGTCAAGTGATTGAAGTGCAATGGCATCTCAACCGAGAGCCGGCGTAACGCAAGTTCAGGAAACGTTTCCGACGATCATTGCTCGGATGCCAAGACCCATAATGAACAGGCCACCCAATCCGTAAAGCAAGTACTTCTTGTGCGACATCTGATGGCGATAGCTGTAGATAAGTCCAACAGCGATGATGGCCACGAAGCCGTAGAACATGTGGAACTTTGGCGCCTTCAAACCTTGACCAGCGACCATGCTCACGCCGAGGCCGACCTGCACGAACACGCTGAGTTCGACAATCACGATGAACCACCACAAGGCGCGAGTGCGCAGTGATTCGATCCAGTTCGCAGCCAACGCCCAACTACCGGCAAGGGCGTTGCCGATAATGACGAACCACGCGAAGGACTCGTGAATGTTTTGGAGCATTAGAAGATTCTCGCGTTACTTCGAAGGGTCGACAGAAACGACCGGCTCGTAGGCCCAGATTTCGGCGCCAACGCCCACGGGGCGTTCACCGCCACCAGCGCCGGGATGACCACCGGGATGCCCACCAGGGTGTCCACCAGCGGCAGGTGCGCCTTCGGTGCCACGGTGCCCATCGGCGAATGCCGGTGATGCAACCCATGCGTTGAACGCGTCTTCATCGCGCCAGCGAGTGATCACAAGCCACTGGTCACGACCATCGGTGGGCTTGAGGAGTTCAAAGCCCTCAAAACCGTCAGCCCCATCAACAGCACCAGCACGAGCTGCGAATCGATGAGCGAGTTCGTCGCCGGCCTGAGCCGGAACGGTGATGGCATTGATGCGAATAATCGACATGGGTCTTCATGGTTGCCGCCCCGGGCCGGTCGCGCCAGTCCACCCCGCCCGTAGACTCGGCTCGTGCTTAAGGCAAACGATCCGTGTTGGTGTGGCAGTGGGCAGAAATTCAAGCGCTGCCACCGCGACGCGAAGGAACAACTCCAACCGGGGCTCATCAGCCCCATGCGCACCGTTCCGGCTGAGATCCCCCGGCCCGAGTACGCCGAGACTGGAATGGTCACACGCCGCGCCGAAGAACGCATCAAAGATGCCGCCTTCATTGAGCGCATGCGTCGTGCCGGCCACGCCGCAGCCGAAGTTCTCGACATTGGCGCTGCCGTCATCGCCCCTGGCGTGACCACCGACGAAATCGACGCAGTCGTGCATCAGGCGTATATCGATCGTGGCGGTTACCCCAGCACGCTGAATTACCGCGGCTATCCAAAATCGCTTTGCACCTCAGTGAACGAAGTTATTTGTCACGGCATCCCCGATGACCGGCCGCTGCGCGATGGAGACATCGTGAATCTCGACGTCACCATCTGGCTCGATGGCGTGCACGGCGACACCAATGCCACCTATTGCGTCGGCAATGTCGACGACGCGTCGAAGCGACTCATTGATGTCACGCGCCAATGTCTCGACCGAGGCATTGCAGCTGTTGCACCCGGTCGACCATTCTCCGATATTGGCCGTGCCATCGAAACCCACGCAGTTGCCAATGGTTATGAAGTTGTGCGCGCGTTTGTCGGTCACGGCATTGGCGAACAGTTCCATACCGATCTACAGATCCCTCACTATTACGAACCACGCATGACCACAATCATGGAGCCAGGCATGGTCTTCACGATCGAGCCAATGATCTCCATGGGAACGGGCCAGCACAAGATCTGGGACGACGACTGGACTGCAGTCACCGCCGACGGAAGTCGCACCGCACAGTTCGAGCACACGATTGTGGTGACTGATACCGGTGTTGAAATTCTTACGACGACTGCCTGACATGAAATCAATCAACGTCACGCTTGAGTCGATGACCGTGAACGGCGAGGAAGTTCCATTGCTTTCCGCCGACCTCGTCGTCGTGCGACGCCCCGAAACTGATCGCATTGATTGGGAATGTGTCGCCTTCACGCTCTTGATGGATCCATTCCCGCAGGAACCAGTGTTTTTAGAAATGGTTGACGTTGTCGAAAGTCGTACGCTCTCTGGAGACGCACTTGTTGTGCGTTCCGATCAGAATCGACATGTCTTTCGTGGCGGCGGCGACCTCAACGGACTCACAGCAGAAGATGGACTGGAAAGCGACCAATGACAACCAGCACGAATCCTGACGAAGTCATCGTCACCGAGAACCTCACAAAGGTGTATCCCGGCGACATCCTCGCGGTCGACGGACTCGATCTCAGCGTTCACCGCGGTGAGATCTTCGGCCTTCTCGGCCCCAATGGAGCCGGCAAGAGCACCACTGCAGGAATGCTCACAACACGAGTGCTCCCCACGAGTGGCCGAGCAATTGTCGGCGGCGTCGACGTCGTCGCTCACCCGGCACAGGCCAAACGCTTGATCGGTGTTGTGCCGCAGTCCAACACACTCGATCGAGCACTCACGGTGTACGAGAACCTCTACTTCCACGGACGGTTCTTCGGCATGTCGGCCAAGCAATCCAAAGCCGAATCGTTGCGTTTGCTCGAGCAGTTCCGACTTTCCGAACGAGCCAGCGCCCCAGTGCTTGCGCTCTCTGGCGGTATGGCTCAGCGATTAATGGTTGCTCGGGCTGTCATGCACCGCCCCTCGATTCTCTTCCTTGATGAACCCACCGCTGGTCTCGACCCGCAAAGCCGAATCGCTTTGTGGGAGATCCTGAGCGAACTCCACGACGAAGGGCAGACGATTCTTCTCACGACGCATTACATGGAAGAGGCCGATCAGCTTTGTCACCGCCTCGCCATCATCGACCACGGTCGAATGCTTGCACTCGATACCCCTGAACGCCTGAAGGCTTCTGTGGGTGCCGACACGATCGTCACCATCAGCACCGACACCCCTGACCGTGAAGCGTTCGCAACTCGTCTGCGTTCTTCGATTCCGGGCGCCACTGGCGCTGTACCGATCGAAACCGGCGTGCGACTCGAAGTGCAGGGATCACATGGCGTGCTCCCTGCCGTCGTCGCTGTCGCCGACGAGGCTGGTGTCGCCATCAGCGATCTTCGCCTCGACGAACCATCACTCGAAACCGTCTTCATCAATCTCACTGGTAAGGATCTGCGCGAATGACCACGATCGAAACTCCCCTCCTCATTCCGAATCGTTCGGCCCGCGCCGCCGGTGTCACCGCATTTCGCGCGTTGCTCGCCCGAGACCTGCACGTCTTGGTGCGGAACCTTCGCGAGTTCCTCCCCCGAACCCTTCTCCAACCGCTGTTGTTGGTCTTCGTCTTTGCCTACGTCTTCCCGAAGATCGGACAAGGCATTGGTGGCAGTGGAGCAGCAGCATCGGCGTTCTCCACCATGCTCGTTGCTGGCGTCGTTGGTCTTGCAGTGCTGTTCCAAGGAATTCAGTCGGTGGCACTTCCACTCGTGACGGAATTCGGCGTCACTCGCGAAATCGAAGATCGAGTGCTCGCACCACTGCCGGTTGACTTTGTCGCAATCGAAAAGATCACCTCGGGCGCACTGCAAAGCCTGTTCTCAGCGGTCATCGTGTTTCCGATCGCCTATTTCGTGCCGGCCACACCCGTGCACCTGAACGTTCACTGGCTCATTCTTCTCACGCTCACGCCACTCGCATGCTTGATGTGCGGCGCACTCGGCCTCATGTTTGGCACGGTGTTCAATCCACGCACGTTGCCGATGCTGTTCGGCGTTGTTGTTCTGCCCATCACATTCTTGGGCTGCATCTATTACCCATGGGCGGCACTCGCTCCCATCAAGTGGCTGCAAATTGCCGTGCTGGCCAACCCTCTCGTGTACGTCACTGAAGGTTTCCGAGCAGCTCTCACCAATGCGCCGACGATGTCGCTGTGGGCGATCTACCCAATGCTGATTGCGCTTACCGCGCTTTTCACTTTCATCGGCCTGCGCAATTTCCGTAAGCGCGTGATCGCGTAATCGGTCGACCCACAGGCACGGCGATAACGTGGCGACATGTTTCGTCACGTCGTCACCTTTCGCTGGAATTCTGAGTCATCACCCGAACATGTCACCGCGTTGAAGGGCGCCCTCTCAGGGTTACCCGCGATACTCCCCGACCTTCGGCGCTATGCCTATGGCACCGACGCTGGCATCAACGAAGGCAACTACGACTTTGCGGTTGTTGCCGAATTCGATAACGCGGAGGGCTACCTTGCCTATCGAGACAACGACGAACACGCGCGAATCATCCAGACGTTCATCGCCCCGTATCTCGATTCGCGCACCGTTGTGCAGTTCGACTTCAACGACTGAGTGTTCAGGCGAAAAGTGATGTGCCGAAGGGTTCGCCCTCGGCGCGGTTGCTCTCGAGCGCAATAAACCATTCGGTGCCAAACGCTGCTTCGAAAACCGCTTCTGGCATTTTGAAGAAGAAGGAATCGGGTCCGATCTGACTGCGATGTGCAGCCATGGCGGCCTTCTTCACATCGACAACGTCTGCGACATCAACTGCGTGAGTGATGACCGCTTCGGGCGAACCGAATTCTCCGCGGTCGGCAGCTTCAGCACGCTGACGCATCTGTTGAGCGGTCTCGCCTTCGAGTTCGCCTTCAACCTCGTTTTCGAAGACCGACGCATTCTCTGCCATCTGCTTCATGATGCGATCGCGATTCATCGTCGACTGGAACACACGATCGACGCCCGCGATTTCCGCAGCACGCTTGCCCACGCGATGTACCTGGATGTGATCGGGATGGCCGTAACCGCCGTGTGAGTCGTAGATGGTGAGAACGTCGGCGTCGACCTCTCGCAGAATCGCGGCAAGACGCTGTGAGGCCTCTTCGACATCGGCCTGCCAGAAACACAACGGGTTTTCGTTGGTGGGCTCACCAATCATTCCGCTGTCTTCGTAACCGAGGAACTCAACACGGTCGAGGCCCATGATTTCAGCGGCTTGATGGGTTTCGACGACGCGGCGCTCCCACAGTGGTTCGCCTTCGTTCAGAACGCCGGGCTCCGGTTCGCCTTGTTCGCCACGAGTGGCCACAACAAGAACGACCTCGTGACCATCTCGCTTCGAAAGCGTCATCAAGCCGCCAGTAGCGATGGACTCGTCGTCAGGATGGGCATGGAAACAAACGAGCGTGGCCATCAGGCGATTGCCCCTTCGGCTCGGAGGGCAGCCAATCGAGCATCGTCGGCGACTCCCCATTCCTTCAGCACCTCATCGGTGTGCTGGCCGGGATGTGAAGGCGGACGCTGAATGCTCGCTTCGGTGCGCGAGAAGCGCGGTGCCGGCGCAGGCTGCACGACTCCCGCGTTGTCAACGAACGTCTTTCGCGCAACTGTGTGCGCATTCGTCGTTGATTCAACAAGCGAAAGAATCGGTGCAACACATGCATCGGAGCCGTCGAAGATGGCGGCCCATTCGTCACGGGTCTTTGTCGCTATTACCGCAGCAAGACGTTCCTTCAAATGCGGCCACATTGAACGATCGTTCTGCTTCGCGAATTCCTCGTCGCCAGCCAGACCGGTCTTCTCAAGAAGTTCGGCATAGAACTGCGGTTCGATTGCGCCGAC
>CANGMY010000022.1 GCA_947455015.1 Microthrixaceae bacterium
ACAATGAGCGAAGCCAACGATTGCTTCTTGCCATCGATGGAAACAGGAATGCCCTGTTCGAATTCGATGACAACCTCGCGAGCTTCCGAGGCCTTGACTGTTGTCATCGACCACACGCCTTCGGGTGGACGTGACCACGGATCTTCCATCTCGCCACATTCAATGGCGCGGCCGTACAAATTGTCGTCGATTGAATAGAGCTTCTCTTTGGTGGCGAGAACCGGAATGTCGTGCTTCTCGGCGTAATCAATCGACATTTCGCGAGTCATGCCCCAGTTGCGCACGGGCGCAAGGATTTCAAGGTCGGGAGCCAAAGCACGAGTTGCGACCTCGAAACGAACCTGATCATTACCCTTGCCCGTGCAACCGTGAGCGACTGCATCAGCATTATGCAGACGAGCTGCCTCGACAAGATGCTTCACGATGACTGGCCGTGACAGCGCTGACACGAGTGGATACTTCCCCTCGTAGAGCGCGTTGGCTTTCAACGATGGCGCAAGGAATTCGTCGGCGAACTGTTCGCGACAATCGACGACGATTGCTTCGATCGCTCCAGCAGCAAATGCTTTCGCCTGAAGACCTTCCCAATCGCCTTCTTGTCCGAGGTTGCACGCGACGGTGATTACCTCGACCCCGTAGTTCTCGATCATCCAGCGCACTGCGACTGAAGTGTCGAGACCGCCGCTGTATGCCAATACCACTCGTTGTGCCATTGCTCTTCCTTCGTTGTATCGAATGTTTCGAGGTGCTGGTCTCAGAGACCAGCGAGATCTGAAAGCTGTGCAGCAATTGTTGCGCCACCGACATCGGAAGCAACGACAATCAAGATCGTGTCATCACCAGCCACAGTGCCGAGGATGCCCGCAAGCCCGGAGCGATCGAGGGCTGAAGCGACCACATGTGCAGAACCCGGTGGCGTTCGAATAACGACGAGATTGTCTGATGTCGCGACCTCGACGACCCAATCACCGAAAACGCGGCGGAGGTGATCTTCGGGCGCACGTTGCTCCTTGGGAAGCGCAGGAATCGCATAGGCGGACTCTCCCCCAGGCATGCGCACTTTGATTGCACCGAGGTCTTCGAGGTCACGCGACACGGTGGCTTGCGTAGCCACGACGCCTTCACTTGAAAGAAGATCAACCAGGGCCTGCTGATTTGCAATGGCTTGAGACTCGATGAGTCGAGCCACAAGGTGTTGGCGCTGTGTCTTGCCCAACTTTGATGGTTCCTTGGTGTCGGTCATCGTTGCTCCATCAGCCAAACGAGAGCACCGCGAGCAGCGTGCATGCGGTTTTCTGCCTGCGGCCAAACCCGGCTTTGCGGACCTTCGAGCACGGAATCAGAAACTTCCTCTCCCCTATGAGCGGGAAGGCAGTGCATGAAAATCGATTCGGGAAGGGCCACAGCCATGAGGGCATCGTCCACCGTGAAACCGGCGAACAATTCACGGCGCTGAACTGCTTCTTCCTCTTGACCCATTGATGTCCAGACGTCGGTGTAAATGACACTTGCCCCCAGGACCGCCTCAACCGGATTGTTCGTCGCCATGAAGTCGGCACCGGTAGCGACGATGCGCGCGATGTCCGCTTCGGAAAACTCAAAGCCAACTGGCGTTGCGACACGAACGGACATTCCAAGCATTCCTGCGCCCAGCGCAAGACTGCGCGCGACGTTGTTACCGTCGCCGATGTAGGCCACCGTGCGGCCAGCAAGACTGCTGACGCCACCAAACTCATCGGCGATGGTCAGGAGATCGGCAAGCGCCTGGAGAGGATGCGCTTCGTCGGAGAGCATGTTGACGACGGGCACGGAACTCACCGCCGTCATTCGTTCAAGTTTGGAGTGCTCGAAGACCCGCGCACCGATAGCTGCGTGATAGCAGCACAAGGTTCTGGTGACGTCCTCGACGGTCTCGCGCGTGTCAAGGCCAACCTCGTCGGGACGAATCGTGATGGGATGTCCACCGAGTTGCACAACCGCCATCTCCATGGAGTTGCGAGTACGTGCCGACGGCTTCTCGAAGAGCAGCGCCATGCCGAGCCCGTCGAGACTGCGCGGCACCGTGGCGGCCCGGCTTAGATCGAGGATGTCGCCCAATTCTGTTGTAGAGAGGTCGTCGACCTCGAGAAGATGTCTCATCGCTATGCCTTCGAGATGTGATCGGCGAGAACCGCCGAAAGAAGATCGACCGCTTGTGCGATCTCGGATTCAGAAACAATGAGCGGCGGCGCAAACCGAAGCGACGTCGGCGATACCGCGTTGACAATCAATCCTTTGCGAAGAAGATCGCCAGCAACAGCTTTCGCATCGAGACCATCGGCGAGCTCCGCAGCGAGAAGGAGTCCAAACCCGCGGACCTCGACGACACCGTCGACTGTCTCAAGCAGATGTCGGAATTCGGCACCGGCACGCTCCGCCAGTCGCGGCGCATTCACTCGCTCAAGAATCTCGAGCGTTGCCCTCGCCGCAGATGCGGCAAGTGGTTGACCGCCATAGGTGGTTCCGTGATCACCAGGCTGGAAAACCGCAGCGACATCGCGCTTCGCCCAACACGCCCCAATAGGCATGCCGTTACCAAGTGCCTTCGCCATCGTGACGACATCGGGTTCAACACCGAAGTGCTGGAAGCCGAACCATTCGCCAGTCCGACCGAGCCCGGTTTGAATTTCATCGACGATCATCAAAAGCCCGCGCTCGTCGCAGAGTCGACGGACACCTTCGAAGTACTCGGCGGTTGCGGGATGCACGCCACCTTCGCCCTGAATGGGTTCGAGCAACACCGCAGCAACGCTTGGATCGATTGCGGCTTCGAGCGCAGCAAGATCATTCCAGGCCACATGCCGGAAACCTTCGGGGAGCGGCTGGAAGCCTTCCCATTTCGCCGGTTGGCCAGTTGCATGCAACGCACCAAGAGTGCGTCCGTGGAACGAGCGGTATGCACTGATTACTCCGTAGCGACCATGACCGCCCCACTTGCGGGCGAGTTTGATGGCGCACTCGATTGCCTCGGCACCCGAGTTGGTGAAGAAGATCTGCCCTCCCCCGCCGAGCAAACGATCGAGAGCGATTGCGACGTCGGCACCAGGCACTGTTCCATACAGATTTGAAACATGCACCAAAGTGCGGGCCTGTTCCGCGATTGCGTCAGCAATTTCGGGATTGGCGTGCCCGAGCCCAACAACTGCAATACCAGCAAGGAAATCGAGATACTCGTTGCCCTCTTCATCCCAAAGACGACAGCCTTCGCCTTTCACCATCCGCACAGCGGGCGCGCCATAGGTCGGCATGAACGGGCAATGGTCGAGACCAACCGGAGCGTGCATTGCCTCTGAATGCGTACTCATGAGCTGACCTCTGACGTAATCATGGTGCCGACTCCAGCTTTGGTGAACAGTTCGAGCAGCACAACGTGTGGAACTCTGCCGTCAAGCATGTGCGCAGCAGGTACACCAGCAGAGATCGCTTCGAGGCATGCGTCGACTTTGGGAATCATTCCGCCAGAGAGCACGCCATCGGCAATCAGTTGCGCAATTTCCGCTGGCGTTGTTTCTGCAATCAGGCTCGAAGGATCGTTGATGTCGCGCAACAGGCCTGCAATATCGGTGAGGTAGATGACTTTGGTTGCGCCCAACGCACCAGCGAGAGCACCGGCAACGGTGTCGGCGTTGATGTTGTAGGACTGCCCACTGAGATCGGCGCCAATGGTGGACACCACGGGAATGAGATGCTGCGCCAAGAGCGATTCAACGATCGCCGGATTGATGTTGGCGACATCGCCGACAAACCCAAGTGCTGGGTCGCGACGGTTGGCCTCGATGAGTCCACCGTCCTCACCCGAAAGTCCAACGGCCAGAGGACCGTGCGTGTTGATCGACGCAACGATGTCGCGATTCACCTTTCCGACAAGGACCATCCGCGCAACATCGAGCGTGTCGGCATCGGTTACCCGAAGGCCATCTTTGAATTCAGATTGAATACCGAGTCGGTTGAGAAGGTCGCCGATCTGCGGACCACCACCGTGGACGACGACGACCCGAATGCCCACCGAATGCAGCAGCACGATGTCATCCGCGAACGATTCAGCGAGAGCGGGGTCGGTCATTGCATTGCCGCCGTATTTCACGACGATGGTCTTGCCCCAGAACTCTCGAAGAAACGGAAGAGCCTCGATAAGTACTTCAGCGGTGGCCATCGCTGGACCAGCGTGAGATGACGGAGCCGAAGCTCCGGGCTTTGCAGCTGCAGTTGCGCTCATGAGGTGCCCATGTTTTCGTCGATGTACGCGTGAGAAAGGTCGTTGGTGAGGATCGTTGCCGCACCCGAACCGAGTCCGAGATCGGCAACGATTTCGAGATTGCGTCCAGCCATATGCGCCGCAACAGCTGCCGCATCGTGATCGGCATCGACCGCACCGCGACAGACGGTGACGCCACCGTAGGAAACCGAGAACTTCGATGGGTCGAAGTCGATGCCGCAAGAACCGAGGTCGCTTGCAATACGGCCCCAATAGGGGTCGCAGCCGTACCAGGAACACTTCACGAGGTTGCTCCGCGAGACATACCGAGCACCGATCAATGCCTCGGCATCGGAGGTTGCGCCAATGACGCTCATGCGCACGACTTTGGTCGCGCCTTCAGCATCGGCACACATCTGTGCGGCAAGACTCGCGCACGCTTCCGCAACCGCAGCATGAAGAGCTGATTCTTCGACAGGGCCTGCGAGACCGCTGGCCAACAGCAGCACTGTGTCGTTCGTTGAAGTGCAACCGTCGACATCGAGAGCGTTGAATGAGTCGGCGACGCCGAACACGAGTGCAGCTTTGAGTTGTTCTGGAGTTGCGGCTGCATCGGTGGTGAGCACCGCAAGCATCGTGGCCATATTCGGCGACAACATCGCTGCGCCCTTGGCCATACCTCCAACAACAAAGCCGCCTCCGTCGACGACTACCTGCTTGGCAACAGTGTCGGTGGTCATGATCGCGGTCGCCGCGGACTGACCGCCGTCGGACGACCTTGCGGCAACAACTGAGGGAATGCCCGCCGTGATGACATCGATCGGCATAGGGATGCCGATGAGACCCGTCGAGCACACAAGTACTTGGCTGGCATCGATGCCGAGTTCTGTTGCAACCGACGCGCACATTGCTTCGGCGTCGTCGAGACCCTGTTGACCGGTCGCTGCATTTGCGTTGCCACTATTAAGCACCACGGCAACTGCGTGACCGCCAGTGGCTTCAAGATGCGCGCGGGTTGTAATAACCGGCGCTGCAGTCATCTTGTTGCGCGTAAACACACCAGCCGCAGCGACGGGGAGGCCGTCGGCCGTTGCGACAAGCGAAAGGTCGGGGTTGCCAGAAGGCTTAATGCCGGCGGCGACGCCAGCGGCGACGAAACCAGGTGCTGCAGTCACACTCATGGGTAGACCCCAATCGAAGAAAGGCCAGTTGCCTCCGGCAATCCGGCAAGGATGTTGGCGCATTGCACAGCTTGACCAGACGCGCCCTTTGTGAGGTTGTCGATTGCGCCAATTGCAACGATGTGCCCGGTGCGTTGATCGGACCGAACAGTGACGTGCGCTGAGTTTGACCCAAGACACGCCTTGGTCGATGGCGACCCGTCGGTGACGACGACGAATTGTTCGTCTGCGTAGAACTCGTCGTAAATCTCAAGCAATTGCGCAGTGCCATGCGAACCCGTAGGCCGGAGATAACAGGTTGCAAGCATGCCCCGATTCATCGGAGCGAGGTGCGGAGTGAACAGCACCGACACTGACGAAGCGGCAGCTGTCGCGAGCGCAGCGACGTTCTGCTCGATCTCAGGCGTATGCCGATGATCGAGCAATCCGTAGGCTGTGTAGTCCTCGTCGACCGTGCAGAAGGTTGTGTTCGGCTTCGGTGGCCGACCCGCACCCGACACACCGCTGGCCGCATCAACCACGATTCCGTCGAGATGCACAAGACCGTTCACGATGAGCGGAGCTATCGCCAACGTTGTGCATGTTGGATAACAGCCGGGAACGGCAATTGCCGAGGCAGCTGCTATCTGCGACCGATACAGCTCGGGCAATCCGTAGGCGAACTGCGGTAGGAGTTCGGGACATGGATGGGAATCGCCGTACCACTGCGGATAGAGCGACGCGTCTTGCAAACGAAAGTCGGCAGCAAGATCGACGACCCATTTGACCTTCTGAACAAGCGTGGGCATCAGAGCTTGCGATGCGCCATGAGGAAGGCCACAGAACACAAGGTCGACGCCATCAAGCAGAGAATCGTCGTATGCCGTGAACTCAAGCCCGGCATACGCGGCAGCCAAACTCGGATAGAGGTCGGCGATGCCGACACCGGCCTGACTATCGCCGGTGGCGAATGCAAGTTCGAAGTCCGGGTGTGCCGCTAAAAGCCGAAGAAGTTCCGCCCCGGTGAAACCCGACGCGCCGATAATCCCAACAGAAGTCACCGGCAAACAGTACACAATTATTCAGGTCACTGCAATGTTATGCAGATACCAGAAATAGAACTGTGTTCAGTATGATGCCGGCATGGACCGCTTACGCCCACTCGACCCACCGCATAAAGGCATCAGGAACGCATTCTCGCAGGTCTCTCTGCTCGCAGGGCGGACCGACTTTGCCAATCCTGAGGAAGTTCGCCAGCTGCAGACCGCTGCCGCAGAGCTCTTCACCATCCTTCGAGATCACAAGAACCAAGAAGACCTCTTCATCTTCTCTCCGCTCGACCAACGAGTCCCTGGGGCGACCGATGACGAGCGAGCCCAGCATGTACTGCTTCATACCGAACTCGATGTGTTGGAGTCAGCACTCGCATCATTCGATGGAACGCAGACGAACGACGAGGGCCATGCATTTGTCCTTGGACTCAGCGGCTTCCACGGTCGCTACCTCATCCATATGGAATCGGAAGAGGCCCATGCCGAACCGCTTCTCTTGGAACACGTCACTGACGACGAGATGGCCGCCGACCAAGGAGCGATCATGGCGCAAATGCCATTCGAGACGCTTCTTCTGTGGTTCAAGTACATCGTGCCGGCTCGACGCATCGCCGATAACCGACAGGTACTCGCAGGCTTCGTTGCTGCAGCACCTCCAGAAGCCGTTGCTGCTGCAATGAATGTTCTCGCATCGGTCGAGACGCCTGAACGACTCAAGGCGATGACGTAAAACTTGTAGTTCGACAGCTCGGCGTTATTCGCCGCGTAATGGCGCGCCAATCGAAGCGAGAGCGCTAACGACCGAACGTTGCACGCCACCGAGGTCTTCCTCGGTCAGCGTGCGATCGGATGCTTGCAGTCGCAAACGGTAGGCAAGGCTGCGGCTGCCGTCTGGCACCGGATGCCCTCGGAACACGTCGAACAGCGACAGATCGACCAGAAGCGAGCCAGCAGCATCGCGAATCGCCGTTGCAATGGCTGCTGCAGCAACTGAGTCGTTCACTTCGAATGCGAGATCGAGGTCGCTTGATGGATAACGACTGATGTGGTGATACCGATGTTCACCATGTGGTGCTGAAAGGGACGCGCCAAGATCGAGTTGAAGCCAAGCAACTCGTTCGCGAATACCGAGTGCATCAAGAACACCTGGATCGATTTCGCCGATCTCGCCAACGGGTTCTCCCCCACTGCGGAGAACGCCGCTTCGGCCGGGATGCAGGCCCGCGGGCGGTGCTGATTGATCGATGGTGATGTCATTGAGTCCGAGAGTCTCGGAAAGAACCGCCCAAATCCTCGCGGCGGCAAATGCGTCGGCACCGGCAAGCGCAACGGCGAGATGTTCGCGTTCGTCCGGCAGCGAGGCCCCTGAAGTCGGAACGCCAAACGCTCTTCCGATTTCGAACAACGAGGCGGAATCGATTCGATGAGATTCGTTGTAAGCGATTGCCCGCAACAGTCCTGGTCGGAGTGACGTCCGCAAAATGCTTTCTTCAGCAGCGAGCGGATTCGTGACAGTGACTGCTTCGGGCGGAAGACCACAGCGAGCAAGGTCGCCAGGTGCAAGGAATGGGAGCGGCATCGCTTCATGCACACCGAGCCCAACAAGTATCTGTCGGATAATGCGACGATCACGTTGAAGAGACGTCAGCGAACCGGTGTGTGCCGAGGTTGGGGCACGACCGACGATGCGGCTGTAGCCAAAGTGACGAGCAATTTCCTCGATGACATCGGTCTCGTTCGTCGTGTCGGGACGGAATGTGGGGATCGTTATCGAGAGGACGTCGAGGTCTTCCGTCGGCTCGCACCGAAAACCAATCGGCGTAAGAAGCGCCACAATCTGGTCGGTTGCGATGGTTGTTCCGAGAAGTTGATTCACTCGCGCGGTCCGAACGCGAACCGCAGGCGTAACGGGGAGATTTCCATCAACTGTCACTGAGCCCTGAACGAGTCGAGCGCCGGAAGGAGCGAGTAACTCGGCAAGGCGACGCGCAGCAAGATCCGCAATTGCCGGATCTACTCCGCGCTCAAAGCGAGCGGAGGCTTCAGAGCGCAGACCCATGAACTTCGATGAACGCGCAATGGCCATTGGCTGCCACCACGCACATTCGAGCAACACGCTTGTGGTGGTCTCGGAAATTTCCGTCGACGCTCCGCCCATGACGCCGGCGATGCCCACTGGGGCGTCGGTTGCGTCGGTGATGACACCATCGCGTCGGCCAGTAAGCAAGCGTTCGATGCCATCAAGCGTTGTGATCGTTTCGCCATCTCGTGCCCAACGAACACGTAGCGCTCCACCTGGAACTTTTGCGAGGTCGTAGGTGTGATTGGGTTGCCCAAGTTCGAGCATCACGTAGTTCGATGCATCGACCACGTTGTTGATGGGTCGCATCCCGAGTGCGGTAAGGCGATCGGCAATCCATCGAGGCGATGGTTCAATTTTGATTCCCTCGATGACTCGAACATGGAACAACCCACAGAGATCGGGATCGATGATTTCGACGGATGCAATTGCCGAAGCGTCGCCAGCAACTTCATCGACTGTCGGAGTTGGAATCGCAAATGGCAGGCCGAGTCGAGCCGCAAGATCGCGTGCGACGCCAGCGACCGACATCGCATCGGGACGGTTGGGATTGATTTCGAGATCGAACAAGACATCGGGCGTGATGCCAAGGGCTTCAACGATGGGCGTTCCGAGAGCTAGCGAGGGATCGAGAATGTAAATTCCGGAGTGATCTTCGCCGAGCGCGAGTTCGCGTCCGGAACACAACATGCCGTTGGACCATTCGCCACGCATCTTGCGCCGCGCGATTTCCATGCCGTCGGGCATCGTTGTGCCGAGTGTGGCAAGCGGAACGACATCGCCAACCGTGAGGTTGGTTGCGCCACAGCAAATCTGGAGAGCTTCGCCATCGCCAAGATCGACGTCGACAAGTTGAATCTTGTCGGCATCGGGATGCTTGCGAAGTTCAAGAACCTTGACCGTGACGATGCCGTCGAGGCCTTCGCCAATGCGTTCGATTGATTCGACGGCCATGCCGAGATCGCTCATGACATCGCCAAGAGCGACGGGATCGTCGCTCGGGAACGGAGCAAATTCTTGCAACCAGGAAAGAAGAACCTTCATGAGGGGAACTGCTCCAAGAATCGGACGTCACCGGTGTACATCTCGCGGATGTCGTCGACACCGTGACGCATCAGCGCAAGTCGATCGAGGCCAAAGCCAAACGCGAATCCAGACCACTCTTCAGGATCGAGCCCAACATTCGTAAGCACGGCGGGATGGACCATTCCGCAGCCACCAAGTTCGAGCCAACCAGTTTGGCCGCAGGTTCGACAACCATTTCCTTCACAAAACACGCAGTTGATGTCGTATTCAGCGGAAGGTTCGGTGAATGGGAAATAAGAGGGTCGCAAACGCGAGTGGATTGAACCGCCGAAGTAGGCACTTGTGAATGCTTCAAGCGTTCCCGCCAAATCGGCGAAGGAAATGTTGCGATCGACAACAAGGCCTTCGATTTGGTGGAACACGGGCATATGCGACGCGTCGGCAGTGTCGCGTCGATACACACGACCAGGCATGATTGCGTAGATCGGCGGCGCACCATCGGTCATCACGCGGATCTGCACTGGCGAGGTATGTGTGCGCAAGAGAACAGTTTCGGGATCGCCGAGATCGACATAGAGCGTGTCCCACATGCCGCGCGCAGGATGCGCTGCAGGAATGTTGAGCGCTTCGAAGTTGTACCAGTCGGTCTCTACTTCGGGACCTTCGGCAACCGTAAAACCCATGCCAATGAAGACGTCGACGAGTCGGTCCCACGTTTGGGTAACCAGATGCAGCGAACCGCGCTCGGGGAGTTCGAGCAATTCGGTGAGATCGAGGCGCTCGGCAGCAACGGTCGTGGCGCGCTCGGCGGCTTCAAGTTCGGAGCGACGCGAGGCCAACGCTGCCTCGAGTGATTCTCGGGCGTCGTTTAACGCAGCACCTGCAACTTTGCGACCTTCGGGATCGAGCCCACCCATGCCCCTTTTGAGCGCAGTGAGTTCACCCTTCTTCCCGAGAAGGTCAGCTTCGACCGCACGAAGCTCTTCAACCGAGGTCGCCGCAGCGATTCGGGCGGGCGCATCGGCCCCGATTCGTTTGATGTCATCGATCATCGGAGGATGAGCCTTCTAGCCACGGGTCGGTGGGTCCAATTCTTTTTCAGAGCAATCATGCGTTCCGACGCTGTCGCGCCGCTTCGAAGAGTACGACGGCTCCGGCCACCGCAGCGTTTATCGATTCGACCGCCGGCTGCATTGGGATCGTGATTGTGGCCGAGCATGCGGCAATGACCTCAGCCGAGAGTCCGTGCGCCTCGGATCCGATGAGTATCGCGACGGGGCCGGAAAGGTCGGTCGCCTCTGGCGCTGCTCCCCCGTCGACCACTGTCGCTATGAGTGATCGGCCTGAAGAGCGCAGTGCATCGAGAGCCGGTGAGACCTCGGAGGCCTCGGCGATGGGAAGGCGCACGATTGATCCGGCCCCAGCGCGGACCGCTTTGGGGCCAAAGGGATCGGTGGAGGAACCGGCAAACACCACACCAGCACAACCTGCGGCCTCGGCCGCTCGGACCAGCGTGCCGGCATTACCAGGATCGGAAATATCGACGAGCACAAGGACTGGCCCGTCGGTCTCGGCCACGCCACTGATCGGCGTCACGGTCCGAAGCGCGAGCGCCAAGACACCTTGCGGAGAATTTGTGTCGCTGACCGAAGCAAAAACTGAGCCAGTCAGACCCCACACCGGCACACCGGAGGCATCGGCATCTCGGACCACCGAGCGCAATGGTGACCGGTCGTCGACCTGTGCCCATTGGTCAAGATCGACATACAACTCATCAAGATCGGCACCAGCGGCAAGGAGTTCTGCGATCGGCACCGGCCCTTCGATGACGAATCGCCCCGCCTCAAGACGCGCCTTACGGCGCCCCGAGAGGCGCCGTAAGGATGCAATTCTTGGATTATTCGCCGAAAGCGGCGTCGGTTCGACGACCACCGGGGCGAAGAGTGGTTCAGGCGCTGGCCGCAGCAGCAGATGCTGCCTCGACCAGGGCGGTGAATGCCGCCGGATCGGTGACAGCGAGATCGGCAAGAACCTTGCGATCGACCTCGATGCCAGCGTCCTTCAGACCGGCGATGAACCGGCTGTAGGTGGTGCCGTTGAGGCGACACGCGGCATTGATGCGCTGGATCCAGAGCTGACGGAAGTCGCCCTTGCGTGCGCGACGATCGCGGAACGCGTACTGGAGCGAATGCATGACCTGCTCGTTGGCTGCACGGTACGAACGGCTCTTGTTGCCGTAGTACCCCTTCGCACGTTCGAGCGTCTGTTTACGGTGCTTCTTGCTGGCGACAGCGCGCTTGACTCTTGCCATCGGTGTCTCCTATTCGTGAGAGATTCAGTAAGTGATCGGAAATCGGGTGGAGTCAGATGCCGAGCTGGCGTCGGACACGAGCGGCATCGCCGGGAGCGAGCACGTAGTCGCCCTCAAGGTGACGCTTTGTCTTCGGTGACTTCTTTTCAAGGATGTGATTCAGGCCTGCCTTGCGGCGGGTGATCTTGCCAGTACCAGTGATCTTGAAACGCTTCTTGGCACCGCTGTGGGTCTTCATCTTTGGCATAACTGCCTCCTGCTGTGATCCGCTCGGGGCGGGTGGGTATCAGGCTTCGTCGATGGCGACTGGTTCGGTCGCATCGATTGGGGCTGCTGCTGGTTCGGAAGCAACTGGTTCGGCCGGGGCCGCTTCGGTTGCAACTGGTTCAACGGGAGTGGAAGTCTCCGGGGTGTCCGAGTCGTCGGTGTGGCGTCGCTTTTCGGCGGCGGCCTGTGCCTTCTTGTCGGGTCCGAGGACCATGGTCATGTTGCGGCCATCGAGTCGTGGGTAGATCTCGACCTTGGCGACCTCAGTGACCGCTTCGGCGACCTGATCAAGAATCTTGCGACCAAGTTCCGGATGCTGCATCTCGCGGCCTCGGAACATGATCGTGACCTTGACCTTGTGCCCTTCGTTCAAGAATTGCTCCACCTTCTTGGTCTTGGTGTCGAAGTCACCCATGCCGATCTTCGGCCGGTACTTCATTTCCTTGACCACGACGTTGGTGCTCTTCTTGCGTGACTCCTTCGCCTTCTGTGCGGCCTCGTACTTGTACTTGCCGTAATCCATAATTCGGCAGACAGGTGGGTTGGCCTTATCGGCCACCTCAACGAGATCGAGTTCAAGCTCTTGAGCCATCCGAAGTGCTTCGGGTAGCGGCGTAATTCCGATCTGGGCGCCATCGGGTCCGACGAGCCGCACTTCGCGTGCGCGAATGCGATCGTTGATCCGGGGCTCGGTATTGGCGGCCGTAACTATGGCCGGTCACTCCTCATTCGTGCCAGGTCCTCCCTGCGCATGGTGATTGGGACGTGGCGCCTTGTGTCGATCGCAATCGGGACGAACCCGAAAATGAAAAACGGCAGGCGCCGGACGAAAGCCGACACCCACCGAAACCCCAATATGCGTTGGAGTGACCTGCCAGAACCATCGTGCGAGCGCACAAAGGAGCCTGACAGAAAGGAGAATGTTGCGACCCGGGCGCACTTGTCGGAGCGATGGTGCTGCTCTGATGTGGCCGGGTGGGAGCCGAGGCCCCGCTTCCGTTCAGTTGTGAGGCGCCTACGATACCGGGTCCGACCCACCCCAGCGCAATACGAGCCAAATCAGGCTCATGCCCCGGGGCCCGAATGGCACGAAAGAGAGCCCCCGATGAGCCTGTGGACACCAGATGGCGAGGTCCCCGTTGATCGCTCCGGAGCCGAGGAACGCCCGGCCACCAGTGCATCAGAAATGCTCGGCGGCCCCAATCTCGACGACCTCACCCCCGAGGAACGGGCCCAAGCCGAGGAAATGATCGCCCGCATGGCAGAGGTGCAGCGCCAGTTGCTCTCCCACCCCGCTTCGGTCTTTGTGGCGAACCATCTCATGGGCCTTTATGAACTCGCGGCCGTGCATCTCGACCAGGCCGAGCCCAAATACGAAGAAGTCCGACTCGCCATCGACGCCATGACGGCAATGCTCGATGCCACCGAGGATCGACTGTCCGAGAGCGGTGCCGAACTCCG
>CANGMY010000023.1 GCA_947455015.1 Microthrixaceae bacterium
CCGGGATCTTCTTCGGTGTCGCGAATACTCAGGACCTGATCAAGCGCTTCGGGGGCGACGGTGAGGACATAGTCGCTTGTTGACGAAGCGTCATCGGTCGCGGTGGATGTGAGATCAGACATTGAAACCCCTGCGGGAGAACTGCCGGGTTATCCCAGCACCGAGCCCGAACGCTACCGGTCCGCGACACCGACACCTCGATTCCGAGACGAGATCAGCAAAATCTCGCCGACATCAGGAGATGTACGAGCCCCGCCCAAATGCAACCGCCATCGCCAGCATTGTGATCAGCGACAACGGCACAATCACCGCCCGCAACTTTGGTCGCGCAACGAGAAGTTCGGCAGCGACGACGATGCAGGGGAAGGTGCCGAGCAGATACCGGCCGGCGCCGAAGAAATCTTTCGTTCCCAGCAACGGCAGCGCTATCAGGCCCAGCGCATACACGGCGTACGCCCAACCAAATCGGCGCTTTACTCGTGGCAAAAGGAACAGGGCTCCAACGACCACCAGCCCATGTGCGACATGACCGATTGTCGACCAGGCGAACGGACGGTGTTGCAATTCTTCAATCAGTCGGAACTTCAACCATGTCGACGGACCAGCTCCTTGATCCCAGCCCTTGCTTGCTTCGATGCTCACGAACAAGAGAGGGTCGCCGAACTTGGCCCAGAGAAACCCACACCACGCGCCAACTCCAAGCCATGACAGAAAGATCGGAGCATCCGATTTCCTGAGACTCCTTGGATTGAAAACATTTCGGAGACCACTAGCGCCGTTCGCAAGATTGCGTCGTTCGATCACGCGAAGCACAAGTGCAAGCGCAACGACAAGACCTGCCGGTCGACCAGCGGTCGCCATGATGCCCACGATTCCGGCCCAGAAGTAACGGTCGCGTTCAACGAGATAAAAGGCGCCAACTGCCGTCGCCACAAACAGTGCGTCTGAATAGACGACGCCATAGAGATACCAGCTGTAGGGGAAGACACACAGCAGAACGACGGCGGTGATCGCCACGCTGTTCGGAACGAAAACCTTCGCCCATTTGCGCAGCACGACCACTGCGGTTGCTCCGCCAAGAACTGTGACGACCGTGCCCGTGATGTAGATACTCGGGAACGCCCAACTCAGAGCCCTGATGACAACTGGATAGGTCGGCCAGAACGCAACCGACGACTGGATCCCTGGGTAATAGACATAGCCCTCGCGCGCGATCGTTCGGTACCACTCGGCATCCCAACGGGCGAAGCCGCCGAACCACGTGTCTCCGACTCCCTCACGAAAGGGAAAGAACGCGTCGTGCGACAGATGGTTATTGCCGAACCAAATCGCAATCCAGACAAGAGCACCAACAGCAACGAAAATCGCGAGTGGCGACCACCAATGATCCGTCCACGGCTCACGCTCAGCGGATTCGTTCGACGCGCGGTCGAGCAGGCGCGTCAGCACACGCGTTTTCGTCGGCTCAGCAGGAGCGAGTGTGGTCGAAGAGGAATCAGTCATGAGATGAGCGATCCATCCCCCCGACGGACCACTTCGAACGCTACTCGCACGCACCCTTCGGGCGACAGAGGATCTGGGGGTCTTCGACTGGCCGTAGCCTCGGCCGAATGATCTGTGTGGATGTTGACCGCGTAACCATGACCCGTCCCGGTCGCCCACTTTTCACCGATGTCTCTCTCACCCTTTCGACGGGCGATCGATTAGGCATCGTCGGCCTGAACGGAACGGGAAAGTCCACACTGCTTTCGGTTCTGACTGGTGAGGCTGAACCCGAATCAGGCTCGGTTCGCAGAGGTCGCAATGTTCGAATCGCGACACTCCCGCAGCGTCCAGTGCTGCCGGCTGGCACAGTCCTTGCCGCCGTCGAAGCAGTCGCAGAGCGCGACTGGGAAGCCGCAGCCGTACTTGACCATCTCGGCATGGCGTCGCTCACCGACGCTGACACTGGTCGACTCTCGGGCGGTCAGGCCAAACGGGTGGCACTCGCCCGCGCGCTCGTTACCCCAAGCGACCTCCTGATTCTCGACGAGCCAACAAACCATCTCGACATTGATGCGATCGCATGGCTTGAAGATCGACTCGATAGCTACCGCGGTGGGCTCGTACTCGTGACCCACGATCGTCATGTTCTCGACCGCGTCACGAACCGAGTACTCGAACTTGATCGCGGCCACTCCTATCTTCACGACGGCGGCTACGCCGGTTACCTCGAAGGTCGCGCATTGCGTGAAGAGCAAGCGGTCACTCAAGAGGCAACGCGCAAGAACTTGGCGCGCAAAGAACTGGCATGGCTTCGCCGTGGTGCCCCGGCCCGAACGAGTAAACCGAAAGCGCGAATTGACGCAGCAACAACGCTGATCGAAACCAGAGCGGAACCTGCGGCGCGTTCTGGCATTCCCGATCTTTGGTTTGGAACACCTCGACTTGGCGACAAGGTCGTCGACCTCACTGACGTTTCCTTCAATCATGAAGGAGCGCCGCCGTTATTCAGCGGCATCGAACTCATGCTCGACAATCGTGAACGTCTCGGGCTCGTAGGTCCGAACGGTGCAGGAAAGTCGACCCTTCTCGATCTCATCGCAGGCCGCCGCTCAGCAACAACCGGCACAATCGACGTGGGGTCAACAGTTCGTATCGGCTACTACGACCAGGTCGGCGTTGAGCTCGATCCCCGTCAACGCGTTCGTGAGGCAATCACCGGTGGCCGGCGTGAACCCGATTGGCAAGATGCAGCGCTTCTCGAATCGTTCTGGTTCGACGGCGATGCACAGTGGGCACCAATTGAACTTCTTTCGGGTGGCGAACGCCGACGCCTGCAACTTCTACTCGTACTCTCGCAGAAGCCAAACGTGCTGCTGCTCGACGAACCGACCAATGACCTAGACCTCGACACGTTGCGCGTTCTTGAAGAATTCCTCGACGACTGGCCCGGTGCCCTCATTGTTGTGAGTCACGATCGTGCGTTCCTCGAACGCACAGTTGCCGATGTCATCGTCATGGACGGCCACGCCACGCCCTCCCGTCGGCCTGGGGGTTACGCCGCGTGGGAAGAACAGCGTCGGTCTTCCATGGTCCGGGGCCGAATCGCTGACCCCCGCAAAGCGCCATCTCCCGCGTCGGGTTCCTCGCCAAAGTCATCAAAGGCCAAGTCCGCCGAGAAACCTGCCACAAGATCGCCGAGCACGTTGCGTTTCCTCATCAAAGACCTCGAGAAGGAAATCAAGCGCCTGTCAAAGGCAAAGGACCGTCTCGAGGTGAAGGTGGCCGACCTTGCGGTATCGGGCGATCACGTCGAACTCACTCGTCTGGGCGGGGAATTGACCGCAGTTCTCGCCGAACTCAATGCCGCAGAAGAGCAATGGCTGGAACTCACGGACGAAGCTGAACGGGCGTCGAACTGAGCACTCGCGTATCGCCGGTAGATTCCTAGACCGTGACTGACGTCGAGACCCCCACCGAAGCGCTGCAGGACCTGCGGCGTGCTCGACGCCATAACCGACTTTCTGAAGTCCACTGGATCGATGCGCTCTATCGCGTCTACATGGTGGGCCTCGCTGCGGTGATCTTCATCATGTTTGCGGTCAGTCGGCTTCCAAACGATCGCCTCACGAACGACGAAGCCATGCGCTTCGCCAATGAAGCGCCGATGTGGCTCGGCCTTGGCTTTGCGATTGCGATCGGCATTGGTTTGCGATCAGGTGGTCGCGGCGGCCCGCTTGTGCTGGAAGCACCGGTCGTGATGCACGAACTCAATGCGCCAGTTCCGCGTGAGTCCGTCGTTCGCGGTCCAGCGATCAAGCAGCTTCGATTCATGGCCTTCGCAGGTGCGGTCATCGGGGCGATCATCGGTGAAGTCGCCGCACACCGACTTCCCGTCAACCCCGCGGCAGCGATTGCATGCGGTGCGCTTTCATTCGCACTCGCCGGCGTGCTCGCTTCGGCAACTGCGCTCGCAGCATCTGGACGTCGCCTTCGGTGGTGGCCAGCAAACTTCCTTGCCGCGATTCTCATCGCATGGTCAGCGCTCGACGTACTTGGCAAACGAACCACATCACCATTCACGCTGATGGCCGATATTGCGTTCTGGCCAATCACTTTCCGTGCACTCGCACTCATCAGCATCGTGCTCGTGGCTGTCGTTATTTGGTTAGGGCTTTCACGAATTGGCGATCTCTCTATCGAGCATGCATTGCGTCGAGCCGGACTTGTCGCTCAGTTGCGTTTCGCCGTAACCCTCCAAGACGTTCGAACCGTCGTTCTTCTTCGCCGACAGCTTTCACAAGAGAACGCTCGACTGCGACCCTGGATTCGCATCGGCCGTTCCAAGAAAAAGAGTTTCATTCCGCCCACATGGAAACGCGATTGGCAGAGTTACCTTCGCTTCCCACTCCCCCGCCTCATCCGCATGGCGATGTTCGGTGCCATCGCCGGTCTTTCACTCGGCGCGTTGTGGCGAGGCACCATTCCGATGATCATCGTGGCTGGTCTCGCGCTCTACCTCGTGGCCTACGACGCCTCAGAACCAACTGCGCAAGAAGTCGATCACCCCACTCGTTGGGAAAGTTTCCCCGAGGCACCAGGCGTGCTCATCCTGCAACACATTGCCGCAGCATTTGTTGTCATGGCGTTTATCTGTCTCATCGCAGCAGGCGCGGCAACTCTCCTTGTGCCGTTTGCCGTCGTCTGGAAACTCACGCTCGTGATGTTCGTGCCAGTCGCACTAGCGGCTGCTGTGTCAGCGATGATCAGCACCGCTCAGGGCGCTCCCGATATGGCTGGTCTTGCCGGACTCGGCCCCGATGTCATGGGTTGGCTCATGATCGCCCGACTTGTCATTCCGCCGGCAATCACCATCGTCGCTCTTCTCCCACTGCTCAGCGCTGGGTCTGACCCCAACGCCATCAACACCACCAAAGTCGGCAATGCAACGGTGTACTCACTGTTCGCCGTCGGCGGTGCCATCCTTTATTTGCGCACACGGAAGCCGAAGCACCTGTGACCTCAGCATTCGCACTACCCAAACAGCCACCCACTCCCGCTACTGAGCCACGTCTAAAACCCGACGCGGCCCTGCAGACCCTCGACCTGTCGAAGGACTACGGCGACGGCATGGGGCTCACGACCGAACTCGATCTCGTTATCGGTAAGGGCGAACTTGTCATGCTTGTGGGCCCGAACGGTGCCGGTAAGTCAACGTTCCTTGGACTCGCCGCAGGCATGCTCGAGCCCACCAACGGTTGGGCGTTCATCGCCGGTAGCCCTGCGGGCACGGTGCCGGCTCGCGCTGCGCTGTCCTACCTTCCCGACAATCCCGTGCTGTACGACGACCTCAGCCTCGGCGAACACATCGAATACATCGCTCGACTTCATAAGACCGTCGATTGGCAGGACTACGCCGACGATCTCGTCGACATGTTCGGGCTCGGCGATCGCATCGATGATCTTCCGTCTCGATTTAGCCGCGGCCTCAAGCAGAAGACCGGACTGATCCTCGGTCTCATACGTCCGTTCACCGTGATGCTCGTGGACGAACCATTCGTCGGGCTCGACACACCCGGCCAAGAGACGCTCGTTGAAATCATGAGCGATGTCGTTGCACAGGGCGCAACCATTATCTGTTCAACCCATCAGCTTGATCTTGTTCCCGCCGCTACGCGCTGTGTGGGCTTACGCGACGGTGAACTTGCCTACGACGGCCCTGCGACTGCAGCAAAGATCCGCGAACTCGTCGGCGGCGAATAAACCGTGGCCGAAACGCCGTATCGAAAAGGCATCCTTTCCGAGCCTCTCGATCTCGACGGGGACACTCCCCGTTCTCGCCAAAAACCACCAGTCATCGCCGCAACGCCCGGCCTTGAAGTTGAAGTCCGAGGCACGCACCTCTGGGGCGTTGTCGTTGAATGTGATTCATCGTTCGTCACACTCAGAGATCGCCAAGGACGCGACCACAAGATCCGACTGAGAGACGGCGCGTTCGACGTAAAGGGACGCCAAGTCACCTTGGCTCGCCCCAAAGCGTCGAGCACTGCAGCAGCAACACGAACTGCTTCGGGTTCGGTTGCGATGCCATCTGCTCCCGCCCGCATGGCACGAGCAAGTCGCCTGCTCGTTGAAGGCGTGCACGATGCTGAGTTAGTCGAGAAAGTCTGGGGAGACGATCTTCGCGTCGAAGGTGTTGTGGTTGAACTTCTTGATGGCGCCGACAACTTGCACGAAATCGTTCGGTCATTCGGTCCGCGAAGTGGTCGTCGTCTCGGCGTACTTCTCGATCACCTCGTTGACGATTCAAAGGAATCCCGAATCGCTGCAGGAATCGACCACCCCGATGTGCTCGTCACCGGTCACCCCTACGTCGACATTTGGGCTGCGGTAAAGCCTTCGGTCGTTGGCATCTCGGCATGGCCAGGCATCCCAAAGGGTCAGCCCTGGAAGGAGGGCATCTGCGCAGCACTTGGCGTCGATGACCCTCGGCTGTTCTGGAAGAAGATTCTCAATTCCGTGTCCTCGTATTCCGATCTCCAACCCCCGCTCGTTGGTGCGGTTGAACAACTCATCGACTTTGTGACTGAACCTTCCTAGGCAACTCCCACCGAGGGTCAAGCGGGTCTGCCGTCACGGGTAGCGTTTCCCCATGACCGAATCTGCAGTGAACTACGAACTTCGAGACCGCGTCGCCCTCATCACGATCGACGACGGCAAAGCCAATGCCATTAGCCACGACATCGCTGCCGGTGTTCACGATGCGCTTGAACGGGCAAGGTCAGAAGCTGGCGCCGTCGTTCTAACTGGACGTCCCGGCCGCTTCTCTGCGGGTTTCGATCTTTCTGTCATGACCTCAAGCCCCGAGGCGGCGCGCAATCTGCTCAAGGCTGGCGCCGACATCGCCATCGAAATCCACGAGTTCCCAATGCCAGTTGTTATTGCCTCCACTGGCCATGCACTTGCGATGGGCGCAATCCTCCTTCTGTCTGCCGACATCCGCATCGGCGCCGAGGGCAACTTCAAAATCGGCCTCAACGAGGTTGCGATCGGAATGCCGGTTCCCAAGTTCGCCGTAGAACTCGCGCGCACATCACTCTCAAACGCCGCATTTACTGCTGCGGTCAATCACGCAACTGTGTACGACCCGGCTGGCGCAGTCGCTGCTGGCTACCTCGATCAGGTTGTTGCCGACGACGCGGTACTCACCACGGCTCTCGCTCATGCTGCCGAACTTGCTGAACGACTCGATGCTGATGCGTTTGCGCTTACCCGCACCAACTGTCGCGGCGCTTCGCTTGACCTCATTCGCAGCGGACTCGCCGCCGACATCGCGACCTTCGTCGTAAAGGTGCCCGAGGCCTAATCGCCTGAGTCAGGTGCCCTTTTTCGGTGCCGACTGTTTGACACTTTCAGCGCGGCCGGGGCCAATGATTCGGTAGACAGTGAAGAACGCCACCGCGCCAACTGTGGCAAGAACACTCCAGCGAAGAAGCGAGTTCTGATTATCGGAGCCCGCCGTAAGGAGGTGGATCGTTGCCATGGCATAGAGCGGGTAGCTGGCAAGGTGCACGCCACGCCAAAACTTCTGCGGTAAACGATTTTTGATGAGTGACGTGAGTTCCACCGCGAGCAAGAAGTAGAAGGCGACAATCCCCCACGCCATTGGGCCCGGTTTCCATGTTGAGGTAAACGGAACGAACGCTTGCGTCAGCTTGTAGCCGTATTCGGATTTCATCCATGGATCGAACGACAGCGTCACAAAATGGACGATCGTGAAGATCACTGCGAGTCCACCTAGGAATCGGTGCACGTCGAGCAACCACGGCGCAGGTGAACGACGACCAAGCGCTCTTGTTGAAAGCGCCAACCCCCACAAAACAGCGAGAGCAAGAAGTGCCCACGCGACAACTCCCGTGGAACGCGAGACGTACCACCAGACTTTCGTGGCACCAAAGATGAATTCATTCATGTCAGTACTGCCGCTGCTTCATCGCTCAAGCGTAGGCCCCTCGATACGAAACGCTTCGAACTGCCCCACGGGGAGAGCTTCGCCCGCATCAGTCACCAGCAGCGCAGACAGTCCTGCGTTCTCTATAAGCGCAGCACCTTCATTCGCTCCGGCAATCAGCGCAGCCTTTGCGTGAACTTCACCCCATGCCGCATGTGCTGCGATCACCGTGACCGCAGCGAGACCGCTTTCTGATGGTCGTGCCGTTGCGGGGTCAAGTAGGTGATGGGCTTCGCCGCTGGTCGTCGACCATTTGCGACGCAGTCTCGAACTTGTCGTGACCGCTCCCTCGCCAAGACCGAGGACCGCGAGATCTTCACCGGGATGGAATGGGTCATCGATGACAATGGGCCACCCTCCGCCTTCGGCAGTGGCACCACCCACCCGTACATCGCCACCAAAGTCAAGGCACGCGCCGTTCACGCCATCTTCCGTGACTTGTGTGAAGAGACAGTCGGCCGCGTACCCCTTGCCAATGCCTCCAAGATCGAAATGCAATCCCGACGGCGTCTGAATCAAAAAGGTGCGAGCGTCGAGATCGACGCTGTTGAGTCCACCCGGTATCGACGTTGGCTCGACAACCACGGCTGGAGCGCGCGCGGCAAGTTCATCGAATGTCTCGTCGTAGCCGCTCCCGCGTAATGCATCAAGGAGCGTGGGATCGAAACGGCCGCCAGTCGCACGCCACGCGTCGACTGCAAGCGAGACAATCGCGAACGTTTCGGGGCTAACAAACACCGGGGCACCCGAGTGATCGTTGAGTTGCGACAATTCGCTATCGGCAATGAAGCGAGACCAACGCTGTTCAAGTTCCGTCATCTTTTCGACGACGCGATCAAGGATCGGTTCTGCTCGATCGTTCGCAACAACGAGGCGAACAACGCAGTCGCTACCCATTGCGCGAAAGGCTCGCGAGTATTCCCGCATCTCGCCCATGTTGTCGATCAGGAAGCGCGTGTACGAGGTGCTGTCGTCGTCACTACCGGAGCTGGTGGTGCCGTGACGGGAGCCGAAGTGGCAGGGGGTGACGTAACCGGCGCTGAGGGCGCTGACGTCGAAGGCGGAGCGGAAGCTGATCCACCATTCGATCCAGACGAAACCGGAGCAACACCCGATGAAGCGGTTGAAGCGGCGGCTCCTGATGCAGCACCAACCGTTTTCGCAGCGCCTGGCGATGCAGCAGCTGGGGGTGCACCCGCTACAGGCACTGCAGCAGGATCGACTGCTGCTCCCGCAATTGTCGATGTCGAGTCACCAGCGATGCCGGCAGCACCAGTGACGTTCAGCTCAACGGTTGGTGGCGTAGCCGATCCGGTTTGCTGCCCGCTCAAAGCGAGTGCAGCGACGATGGCAGTGGTGGCTGCGAGACTGAGTCCTGCAGTGAGGGCACGTGATGCAGGAGCGTTCGTGCCCTTCTTCTTTGCATGCGGCTTAGGAGTCGATTGCGTTTGTGCGGGGATGGGTTCAGTCATCGTCATCTTCCCCTTCATGTTCATGCTCACTCTCATGCTCAGAGCGCGAGGTTGTGGGCGGGCTCGTTGTCACCGGCGCCGAGGAGGCCGGAGGCCTGACGACCTCAGATGTCGGCGAAGTGGTAGTCGAGGGCGAACCACCCGGCGTCGATGCTCCCGATGAAGGTCCGCCTAGAACGCCCGACACATTGAGTGAGGACGAACCATTCGATGGCGAAGTCGCCGTTGCACCAGAACCCGACGACGAGTTCGCGGCAGCAGATGGCGCCAACGGTGTCGCGGCGCCGGATTGGTCAACCGATCCGCCACCTGAGGCCGCCGAGGCAGCCTGAGCACTGCTCGGTGTTGCGAGCTGCGAAACGTTTGCGGCGGTGAGCTGTCCCACCGGCTTCGAGGTGCCGACATTGAGAATTCCGACATTGGCTGCAACTGCGCCACTCGCGGCAGTCACGAAGATGGCAGTCGCCCCTGCAAAGGTGAGTGCAAGATGTCTGTTCATGGCTCTCACCGTAGAGACCGCTCCCCCAACGCAACCCTCGCGAATGGTTAAGAACTGGCAAAGTCCTGCGGCTAAAGGTCCCGAAACCCACATTTCCCTCCCGAGTGCGCGTGTTTCCACTGCGAACCCGTGCCACCCTTAGGCCCGTGAACGTGCTGCTTGTTGAAGATGATGACGCCATCGCCGAGCCATTGGTGAAAGGTCTTGAGCGTCAGGGCTACAGCGTTCATCGTGAAGCAACGGGAATCGGCGGCGTCGACGCATTCTGTTCGAGCGCCCCGGTCGACATCATCCTTCTTGACCTGGGACTACCCGATATCGATGGGTACGAAGTGTGCCGCCGCGTTCGTTCCGAATCGCTCGTCCCCATCATCATCCTCACCGCACGTGGCGATGAAATCGATCGGGTGCTTGGACTTGAACTCGGCGCCGATGACTATGTGGTCAAACCATTCGGATTTCGCGAGCTCATTGCCCGCATCAACGCCGTCACCCGACGCAGCCAGAACACTGGCACGCCGTCCGATGACATCACACATCTCACGGGCGACGTCATCATCGATAACCGCACGCGTCGCGTCACCGTTGTGGGTGAAGAAATTCAACTCACTCGCAAAGAGTTCGACCTTCTTGCGCTTCTGGCAACCGATCCCGGTGCAACCCAAACTCGCGAAACGATCCTCGAGCAGGTTTGGGATGCGCATTGGTACGGACCGACAAAGACGCTTGATGTCCACATCGCGTCATTACGCAAGAAGCTTGGTGACCCGACCATTATCGAAACGGTTCGTGGTGTCGGTTTCCGCATCCGTGCGTCCCTCGGGAGCGAGAACAACTCGTGACTCGGCGTCTCCTTGCGACCTATCTCCTTCTCACACTCGTTGTACTCATTGCTCTCGAGTTGCCGCTCGCCCTCGGTTACCGAGACCACCAGATTGATCAGTTGAAATCAGGAATCGAGCGCGACGCGTTCGTTCTTTCTTCCTACGTCTCCGATTCCCTTAATGGCGGGGCTCCTATTGACCTGACAACTGTGGCCACGAACTACACCGCCGCTACCGATGGTCGAATCGTGATTGTCAATGCCTCGGGCGATGTCCTGGCCGACAGTGAACCAGCCATTGCTGGTCAGCGAAACTTTCTTTCACGTCCCGAAATTTCCGATGCGTTGAATCGACAAATCGCGACTGGAACGCGGTACTCGACAACACTCGGCACCGGCCTTCTCTATGTGGCCGTTCCCATCTCGGTAGGCGACAAAGTTCTTGGTGCCATCCGTGTGAGTTATTCCACCGATCAGGTCAACGCAAAAGTTCGCCGTTATTGGCTTCTACTCTTCGGTGCAGGCCTCATCACGCTCCTACTCGCTGCCGCCCTTGGCGTACTTCTCGCCCGTTGGGTGACGCGACCAATCGCCGACCTTCGCGATGCGGCCACACGAATTGGTGATGGCGATCTCGCCGCAAGAGCCGATGTCGACCGAGGACCACCAGAAATTAGAGATCTTGCCGTTGCCTTCAATTCGACTGCTATCCGCCTTGAGGAACTCGTCACTGCCCAAGAACAATTCGTTGCCGACGCCTCACATCAATTACGTACTCCCCTTACCGCGCTGCGTCTTCGCCTCGAGATGCTTGAACTTGATTCCGATGACGCCGCGAATGATGACATCGAAGGCGCTCGCAACGAAGTCCAGCGAATGTCCCGAATGGTCGATGGTCTTCTTGCCCTCGCCCGAGCCGAACGCGCACAAGGCGCCCGGCCAAGCCGCCTCGAACTCAACGGAGCGCTCCGTGAGCGCGCTGCTGCTTGGCAACCGCTTGCGAGCGAGCGCGGCGTGCGCATCGACGCCGAAGAATGCAGTCTCAAGGCACGTTGTTCCGCCGACATGCTCAGTCAAGTTCTTGACAACCTCATTGCAAATGCACTCGAGGTCTCGCCCGAAGGTTCGACGATCACACTGAGCGCCACCACCGAAGAATCGCGCTCGGGCTCCATCGTCGCGGTCCACGTCGTCGATGAAGGCCCCGGCCTGAGCGATGAACAACGGGAACGGGCGTTTGATCGCTTCTGGCGAGCAACGAACGAACGCGGCGTACTCGGAGGAACCGGCCTCGGACTTGCCATCGTTCAGAAACTGGTGGAATCAGAAGGCGGGCGGGCAGAACTTCGAGCTGCCCCCGGAGGCGGACTCGACGCTGTACTCCTCCTCGGCAACTGAACGCTCACCGACGAAGGCGATAGCGCTCACACTGGTTTCGCGTGGGAGCATGGGATGAAGATCTCAAACTCCCATCGGAGGGATACCAATGATCAACACCATCGTCGTACCTCTTGACGGTTCCGATCTTTCCCATGCCGCACTTCCAATTGCGAACGAGCTCGCTGCAGCGCTCGACTCCTCTGTCCTGCTGCTCGCCTCAGGCTGGGGAAGCACCGTTGAGGAACTGCAGTCGTACCTCGATGACCAGGCAGCATCACTTTCGGTTCCGTTCGACACATCAGTAGTTCCCGACACATTCCCGGCTACCGCAATCTCCGCAGCCGTGAAGGGCACCGAAGACGCCATCGTCATGGCCACTCACGGTCGCACAGGATTTGGCAAAGCGCTTCTCGGTTCTGTTTCCGAAGACGTCCTCAAGCGATCCGACCATCCCGTACTTCTCCTTGGCCCCGGCGCAGAAACATTCACAACGTTCAACGACACGACCATGGTCGTCACCACTGACGGTTCGCCGATTTCCGCAATGATCCTTCCGCGTGCTGCGCGATGGGCGAAAGCGTTGTCGATGTCGATTGTTGTGCTTTCTGCAACCGCTGCCGGCGGATCGCCGCTTGGCGGAGCCGAGCCCGACGCACTCGCGAATGCCGTCGAATCGGCTGTTTCGTTCTTCTCTCGCGAAGGCATTGAGGCTCGCGCCGAATCCGTTATTGGCTCCGATGCTGCCGACGCCGTCGCCGAATGGGCCAATGCGAACAATGTCGCGATGGTCGCCATGGCGACCCACGGTCGAGGCGGCCTCGCTCGCACGGCACTTGGAAGCACCACAATGCGCACGGTCCACAATTGCCATTGCCCCGTACTCGTGCAGAAACCAATCGGCTAAAGCGCGAACTCTTTCCCAAAGGTTCACATTCCGCTCACCGGGTTCACCTCGGGTTTGCTTGTCTTCCCACAACACTTTTCACACCAAATGTGTTGAGGGGATGCTGCCCTCGAGGAGTCATCGTGAACCCACCTATTGCACGTAGCCTCACTCTCGTGAACGAAACAGATCTCGCACTTGCGACCATCCACCCGGACCGCCACCTCAGCTTCGAGGGTGCGTTTAATTTTCGTGACCTCGGCGGTTACACAACCGTCGACGGTCGCATGGTGAAATGGCGCA
>CANGMY010000024.1 GCA_947455015.1 Microthrixaceae bacterium
CCGGCGCGGAATTCCTTCCACAACAGACGTTCCGAAAGCGGATCTTCCACCATGCGCTGAATGGCACGACGAAGCGGACGAGCACCCAATGTGGGGTCGTAGCCCTTGTCGGCCAGCAGCAGCTTGGCAGCCTCGGTGAGTTCCAGGCCGATACCCAGGCCTTCGAGCTGCCGGGTGATGCGCTTGATGAGCAGATCGACGATGGTCGTGACCTCGGGCTTGGAAAGCTCGTGGAACACGATCGTGTCGTCGATGCGGTTGAGGAACTCAGGACGGAAATGCGCCTTGAGAGCGTCGTTGACCTTTTCCTTCATGCGCTCATACGACACGGCTTCGTCGGCTTTACCGAAACCAATGTTGGCCTTGCGCAGATCGGCGGTGCCGAGGTTGGAGGTCATGATCAGCACGGTGTTGCGGAAGTCGACCGAACGACCTTGTGAGTCGGTGAGGCGGCCTTCTTCAAGAATCTGCAGCAACGTGTTGAAGACGTCGGGGTGTGCCTTTTCGATTTCGTCGAACAGCACGACCGAGAACGGCTTGCGACGCACAGCTTCGGTGAGCTGGCCGCCTTCTTCGTAACCGACGTATCCGGGAGGCGAACCGACAAGACGACTGACGGTGTGCTTCTCCATGTACTCGGACATGTCGAGTGCGATGAGTGAATCTTCATCGCCGAACAAAAACTCGGCGAGCGTCTTGGCGAGTTCGGTCTTACCAACACCCGATGGGCCGAGGAAGATGAACGAACCCGAAGGACGCTTGGGATCCTTGAGACCGGCACGCGTGCGTCGGATGGCCTGGCTGACTGCCTTGATTGCGTTTTCCTGACCAATGACACGCTTGTGCAGTTCGTCTTCCATGCGCAGAAGACGAGCGGTTTCTTCTTCGGTGAGTTTGTAGACGGGGATGCCAGTCCAGAGCGAAAGCACCTCGGCGATGGCTTCTTCGTCGACCTCGTCGAAGAGATCGATGCCCGAGTCCTTCATTTCCTGCTCTTTGGCTTCCTTCTGTGCAAGCAGTTCTTTTTCGCGATCGCGCAAGCGACCTGCTTCTTCGAACTGCTGCGACTCGACGGCTTCCTTCTTTTCGGTAACGACCGTGGCGATTTCGTTTTCAAGTTCCTTGAAATCGGGCGGTGTTTCCATGCGCTTAATGCGCAAACGCGAGCCGGCTTCGTCGATGAGATCGATGGCCTTATCGGGAAGGAAACGATCGGCGATGTAGCGATCGGCCAAATTGGCCGCGGCAACAAGGGCCTGATCGGTGATCGTGACGCGGTGATGGGTCTCGTACCGATCGCGCAGACCCTTCAGAATTTCAATGGTGTGCGCAACGGTTGGTTCTTCCACCTTGACCGGTTGGAAACGACGTTCGAGCGCAGCGTCTTTTTCCAGATGCTTGCGGTATTCCTCGAGCGTTGTTGCACCGATGGTTTGCAGTTCACCACGAGCCAGCATCGGCTTAAGGATGCTTGCGGCGTCGATTGCACCTTCGGCTGCACCGGCACCGACGAGGGTATGGATTTCGTCGATGAACAGAATGATGTCGCCGCGGGTCTTGATTTCCTTGAGCACCTTCTTGAGACGCTCTTCAAAATCACCGCGGTAACGAGAACCGGCAACGAGTGCACCGAGATCAAGCGTGTAGAGCTGCTTACCATGGAGCGTTTCGGGAACCTGATCGGAAGCGATTGCTTGTGCGAGACCTTCAACGATTGCAGTCTTGCCAACGCCAGGTTCGCCGATAAGAACAGGGTTGTTCTTGGTGCGGCGGCTGAGCACCTGCATGACGCGTTCGGTTTCGCGTGCACGACCAATAACTGGGTCGAGCTTCTTTTCGCGAGCGAGTTGTGTGAGGTTGCGGCCGAACTGATCGAGGACGGCAGAACCGCTTGGCGATGCTTCGCCCGAACCACCGCTGGTGGCACCAGCCTTCTCGCCCTGTTGCGGGCCAGGACCGGAATAGCCCGACAGCAACTGGATGACCTGCTGGCGAACACGGGAAAGGTCGGCGCCGAGCTTGACGAGCACCTGCGCAGCAACACCCTCGCCTTCACGGATGAGACCAAGAAGGATGTGTTCGGTGCCGATGTAGTTGTGACCGAGCTGCAGTGCTTCGCGAAGCGACAGTTCGAGCACCTTCTTGGCACGCGGAGTAAAGGGGATGTGGCCGCTCGGCGATGAGCCGCCCTGACCGATGATTTCTTCGACCTGCGAACGCACGGCCTCGAGCGAAATGCCCAGAGACTCGAGGGCCTTGGCGGCGACGCCTTCGCCCTCGTGGATCAGCCCGAGCAGGATGTGCTCAGTGCCGATGTAGTTGTGGTTCAGGAGTCGCGCTTCTTCCTGAGCAAGCACGACGACCCTGCGGGCCCTATCGGTGAACCGTTCAAACACTTTGTGACCTGCCTCCCAGACGGGGATACGTGGAGCGAGTGTACCCACGGCGTTCACGATCGCCTCGTCGGAAACGCACGTTCAGAGTGCCTTTGTCACAAGTGGTCCGCGACCTTGTCCCCGGGTTGAGGTTGGAACCGACCGCGGGCCTAACGTGGCGCCATGGCCGCCGCCTCACCCCTCCTCCAGCTCCCCGTTCTGCAGGCGGATCTTGCGCGGGTCGAGGACGCCCTTCAGGCATCGGTTATTGCTGAGGACTCATTCCTTACAGAGGTCGCCAGCCACCTGATTTTGGCCGGTGGCAAGCGAGTTCGCCCCGCATTCGCCGTGACCTCGGCTGCCACATCCGATCTCGTGATGGGCGCCGCGTCCCCCGAAGTCATCATGGGCGCCGTCTCTGTTGAGCTCGTGCACCTCGGTTCGCTCTATCACGACGACGTGATGGACGATGCCACCACGCGTCGCACCGTTGAAAGCGTCAATGCTCGTTGGGGCAACCTCAAAGCAATTCTCGCTGGCGATTACTTGCTGGCGAAGGCGTCAGAGATTGCTGCATCACTCGGCACTGAAGTTGCTGGTTTGCTTGCCGCAACCATCGCCAAGTTGTGCGAAGGCCAAATTCTTGAACTGCAGCACGCGTTCGATCAACAGCGCACCGAAGATGCCTACTTGCGATCCATCGATGGCAAGACCGCTTCGTTGCTCGGCACGGCGTGTCGGGTAGGTGCAATCGTTGCCGGACTCCCCCGGCCACAGATCGATGCACTCACCACATTCGGCAACTCGTTCGGCATGGCGTTCCAAATTGTCGACGATCTTCTCGATGTCACCTCGACCGACGAAGAACTTGGTAAGCCTGCCGGTCACGACCTGGTTGAAGGCACCTACACACTTCCGGTTATCCGCACGCTTGCTGCCGGTGGCGCCGAAGCCGACGAACTTCGTTCGCTTCTTGTGAAACTCGCACCGACCGACGGTTCTATTGAACCGGTCGACGATCCCGACACCCTTGCGCTTGCTCGCACACTGTTGCGTTCATCTGCCTCTGTGCGCGGTTCGCTCGACACGGCCCGCGCGTACGTCGAAGCCGGTCAGCGTGCATTGGCGCCTTATGCCGGCACTGAAGCTGTCACTGCGCTTGAAGCAGCCGCCGAGCATCTCCTCGGCACGGTACGCGCCGCGGCCTAACACCCAACGAGAAGAACTCAGATGTTCTTTTCGTAAATCAATCGAAGACCGTGAAGCGTGAGCCACGGTTCGGTGTGTTGAATGCGCTTTGAAAACGGCGTGATGGTTTCGGCGAGTCCGCCCGTAGAAATAACGGTGCACGTTCCGAGTTCGGCTTCGATGCGATCGCAAAGCCCATCGACCTGTGCGGCGAATCCGTAGACCGCACCAGACTGAATCGATTCGACCGTTGATTTACCCAGCACATTGCGGGGTTCTTTGAGTTCGACAGCACGCAGTGCTGACGCACGCCCCACAAGGGCATCCATAGAGATTTCGATACCAGGTGCAATTGCGCCGCCGAGATACACGCCATCGTCCGATACGGCATCGCAAGTCGTGGCAGTACCGAAGTCGGCAATGATCGTGGGGCCGCCATAAAGGTCGTACGCGCCAACAGCATTCGCAATGCGATCGGCACCAACCTCTTTGGGGTTGTCGTAATCGATGCGGATACCGGAACGAACACCTGGACCAATGACGATCGGCTCGAAATCCAAATGACGATCAGTGACCTGACGCAACGTTGCCGTGACGCGTGGAACGCCAGATGAAATGACAATGCCATCAATGTCGCTGAAGCTGTTGCGGCGCAGGGCAAGAAAGCCCTGCAACATGACGGCGTATTCGTCGCCAGTTCGATCAGCGGCAGTCGAGATGCGCCAGTGGTCAAGCAATCCTGCTTCAGGGCGACGGCCAGCTGCCGTTCCACCATCGAGTTCGTAGAGACCAACGACGGTTTGAGTATTTCCTGCATCAACTGCGAGAAGCATTCGCTGATCCTCCGTCATGCGGGATCGATGTCGAGACCGATGTCGAGCACCGGCGCGGAATTAGTGAGACCGCCGACCGAAATGCAGTCGACACCAGCTGCGCTGTACGCAGCAATCGTTGCAAGCGTGATGCCACCAGACGCTTCAAGTAAAGGGCGACGATGCGTTGCAGACGCAACAGCAACACACTCGCGAATCTGATCGGGCGTCATGTTGTCAAGCAACAATGCATCGGCACCTGCGGCCAACGCTTCGTGAACCTGTTCGATCGTGTCGCATTCAACATGCACCGTGCGCGCTGGCCACATCGAGCGCGAACGCGCAACAGCATCGGTAATACCGAACAACGCGATGTGGTTGTCCTTCAACAAAATCCAATCGGAAAGATTGCCGCGGTGGTTACGACCACCACCGGCGCGCACTGCGGCCTTTTCAAGAACTCGAAGACCGGGCGTGGTCTTGCGTGTGTCCCATACGTAGGCAGTGCCACCCTTGGCCGCTTCTGCCGCGTACTCGCTGGTGAGCGTTGCGATTCCGGAAAGGTGACCGAGGAAATTCAGCGCCGTGCGTTCAGCGGTAAGGATCGATGCGAGTGGACCAGTCGCGGTAGCGATCAATGTGCCAGAGCCAACGCTGTCGCCGTCATCAACCGACCACGTGAGCGACACCGTCGGATCGACCTGCACGAACGTTTCGTCAGCACATGCTCGGCCGGCGATGACACCTGTCATGCGAGCCACGAAGCGGGCCGTCGCCACAAGGTCCTGCGGGAGGAGCGCTGAAGTGAGGTCACCCAGAGGAGTGAGATCCTCGGCGAGGGCGCGTTCAACCGCATCGACGACAACGACTCGGGGCGGCTGGAGCAGATCGGACATTCCCAAAGCCTGCCCTGCCGAGCCCGATCGGGGCGAACCGGTCAGGTGATCACCAATCGCAGGGCCAAATCCGGGTCGGTTTCGGGCCAATCATCACGGGTATGTGCGCCGCGACTTTCGGTGCGGGCATCGGCCGCGACCAGCAGCGCCGAGGCAACTGCCGTCAAATTGGCAAGTTCCCACGAAGCCACCCCTGAACCGTTCGCGAGGGCTCGCGCGTGGTCAACCTTGCGTTCGGTGGCCGCCAATGAGGTCGCGTCGCGGACCACACCAGCGCCAACCGTCATCGCCCATTGCATGTCGTCTCGGGCGGTTGCAATTGCGACCGCGTCGCCTGGAGCAGCAGCGGAGAGCGGCGCCGGTGTCGACCAACCTTCGAGTCGGCGACCGCCATCGCCATCGAGCGCGCGCATCGCCCCGGTTCGTTCAGCGCCTTCAGTGCCGTTCTCAATTGCTTCGACGACTCGCGCACCGAACACCATGCCTTCAAGCAACGAGTTCGACGCCAATCGATTGGCACCGTGCACGCCCGAACACGCGACTTCTCCGGCCGCCCATAATCCCGGAAGGCTGCTTGCACCGTTCAGATCGGTGACGACTCCCCCACAGAGGTAATGCGCAGCCGGCGCAATCGGAAGAAGGTCGGTTGCCGGATTGAAATCAAGACTGGAAAGCATGGCGGCGATTGTTGGGAAACGAACATCGAACTGATCGAGACCAGTCACATCGAGCAAACAATGATCGGTGTGAAGTTCGATCATTCGACGAACCATGGCGCGGCTGACCTGATCACGCGGAAGCATTTCATCGACAAAGCGCTCACCATTGATGTCACGAATAAGTGCGCCATGACCGCGCAATGCTTCCGACAAAAGCGGACGCGGCATTCGCTGATGATGAAGTGCGGTTGGATGGAACTGCACAAACTCAACATCGGCTACTGCTGCGCCAGCGCGCAACGCCATGGCGATTCCGTCGCCGGTGGCTTCGAGGGGATTCGTCGTGACGGAGAAGATTTGTCCGGCGCCGCCTGAAGCAAGCAACACATTGCGAGCCCGAACAACTTCAATCGTTCCGTCGGCCAGCGCAGCTCGCACTCCAACGCAGCGACCGTTCTCGATGACAAGGTCGAGAGCGAAAGCATGTTCGTGAATTTCCGTTGCTTCGCTCCGCACAGCGGCCACGAGCGCTCGTTCGATTTCAGCGCCAGTTGCAACTCCACCCGCATGCACGATTCGAGGAAGCGAATGTCCGCCTTCGCGGGCAAGTTCGAACTTGCCGTCAGCATCGCGATCAAAACGCGCGCCAAGCGCAACAAGGTCACGAACCCGGACCGGACCTTCTTCGACCAACACGCGCACAGCATCGACGTCACACAGACCTGCGCCAGCGGCCAAAGTGTCAGCCAGATGCAGATCGGTGGAATCGGGATCGCCGCCAAGCACTGCGGCTACGCCACCTTGAGCCCAACGAGTCGTGGACTGTTCAAGCGGCCCCTTGGTCAGAACTCCAACGCGAACACCAGGCTGGGCCGCAGCCCGCACCGCAGCAGAGAGCCCGGCCACGCCAGAACCCACTACAAGAAGATCGAGTTCGGCGGTCACAGGTGTTCAGTCTGACCGAAGAACGGGTTCAGGCTCGGAATCGAACGGGAGATTCTTCGGCTGCGATGGTCACTGCCTCGAATTCATCGATGATTCGATTCGTTCCATCGACGTGCACGACTCGAGGCGTGTAGTCCTCGAGTTCTGCTTCGTCGTAGTCCGCGTAGGTGATCACGATGATCCGATCGCCCGGCTGCACCAAACGCGCTGCGGCGCCATTCAGGCACACGGTGCCAGGGCCGCCTGGAATGGCGTAGGTCTCGAACCGGGCGCCGTTGTCGATATCGACGACCTGCACTTGCTCCCATTCACGAATGTCGGCCTGCTCCATCAACTGCGTATCAAGGGTGATGGAACCGACGTAATGGAGGTTGGCGTCAGTAATACGAGCGCGGTGGATCTTTGACTTCATCATGCGACGATGCATCGTCTGCTCCTTCAGCTTGGCGCCGCGTGCGGTCACCGTGCGGTTGTTGCTTCCTACGGTACGTCGACACCAAGGTTGTCGAGTAATCGTGGTGATCCGACTTTGGCGACCATGAGTAGGCGAACGTTCGTGCCACTGATGAGTGCAGCCGGCGTGATGAGCAAATCGGGATCGACAACAACCGCGTAATCGAGTTCGGCGAGGGGTTCAGCTTCAATGATTGATGCCATGTGCTCTTCGATCACTGCGGGATCACCTTCGCCTGCAGAGATCATCGCCGCACCCGCCCGGAGCGCCCGGTTGATGACTGTGGCCGCTTCACGCTCGGCCGACGAGAGATAGATGTTGCGGCTCGACATCGCCAAGCCATCAGATTCGCGAACGATCGGACAACCAATCACGGTGATGGGCTGGTCGAGATCGGCAGCCATGCGGCGAACGACAGCCAGCTGCTGGAAGTCCTTTTCGCCGAAATAGGCGCGACTCGGGCCAGCGATATTGAACAACTTCGCGACAACGGTTGTGACTCCGTCGAAATGGGTCGGGCGGCTTGCGCCTTCCATTCCGGCAGTGAGTTGTTCGATATGGACCGTACTGAGCGTCGGCTCCGGATACATCTCATCGGTTGTCGGTGTGAACACGACATCGGCGCCCGCTTCTTCCGCAAGTTCGAGATCACGGTCAAGGGGTCGCGGATATGCGCTGAGATCTTCACCCGCACCGAACTGCAGTGGGTTCACAAAGATCGTGAGAGCAACGACATCGCAGTCGGCTCCTGCAGCACGAAGCAACGACAGATGGCCTTCGTGTAGCGCGCCCATCGTCGGAACAAGTCCCACCGTTCGTCCGAGGGCGCGAACGTTTTCGAGATACTCGCGAAACTCGGCCTTCGTGGACAGGACCTGCATCAAGATTCCGTTCGGGGGTTCGTAGATTGCGTTTCGTCGGCGAGGCCGGTTCGAGAGTCCACCACGCGTCGAGCCGCTTCGACCAATGCGTCGTACAACGCAAGTTCTGATGGATCGATGGCCGCTCGGTGTTGAGCAACCGTTTCCCAGTCGCCCCGGGCGACGGGGCCTGTAAGAGCATCGATCACGCCGAGGTCTTCGATGTTGTCGATCGTGGCGCGCACAAGTTCGAGATATGCCTCAAGCGGTACGCCCGCCGATGCTGCAACTCGTTCCGCCGAACCAAGCAATGCAACGACGTGGTTCGACGCAATCGCTGCAGCTGCGTGATATGCCGATCGATGTTCGTCGTCAACGACAAACGATTGACCCCCAAGTGCAACGACCACACTTTCGACAACTTCCATTGCCCGTTCGCTACTCGCATCAAGCGCAAACCATGCACCTCGAGCCAGGCGCTGGGCGCCAACTTCAGCGCTAGGCATCGACGTCAGCGGATGCAACGCGGCCCGTAATGGGTGCGTGGCCAACACATCAAGTCCGCGCGCGCCCGAAAGATGAGCAACCACTGTTGTTTCCACTGGCGCAATCGAATCGGCAACCTCGGCGATCGCGCCGTCGGGTGTCGCAATTAAGAGAAGATCGACACCCTGAGCCGCGTCGGCAACAGACTCCCCGCGACAAACGGGCGCAAGCACCGTCCAACCGACGTTCGTTAGTGCACTCGTGAATGCACCACCGGCCCGACCCGGCCCAACAACCCGGACCGAGCGGTTTGAGTTCATCCCGGTTCGGCGTCGAGTGGTCCGACGCGATCCACATGGCCTTCAGCACGATCGGCCCAATCATCACCAGCGACATCGGGTGCAAGATCAGCCAATGGTGCCATTACGAATCGACGCACCCGCATGCGTGGATGCGGAACTTCGAGATCGGGTTCCGCGATCGTGACGCCGTCGATCCAAATGATGTCGACATCGAGAGTGCGTGGTCCCCAACGAATTGTGCGTACGCGGTTCGCCGCCGATTCCAGTCTGTGACACACACCCAACAACTCGCGCGCACTGAGATCGGTGTCGAGTTCAATCACGATGTTGAGGAATGGATCTTGATCCGGCCCACCAACCGGTTCAGTCCGATACACCGGCGATACAGCAACAACGGAGTCGAGCGAACTCACTGCTTCACGAAGAAGCGACCACGAATCACCAATGTTCGAGCCGAGGCTCAGGAAGGCACGCGACATTCAGCGTCCCCGAGTGATGGTGACGCCCGAAGTGGCCAGTGCTTGTGGCACCGGTGGGCGCAACTTCCGCACAGAAACCGTGACCGACAACGCACGCGGGTCGGCAAGCACCGCGTCGGCCAAGTTCTGAGCAAGATGTTCAAGCAACTGCGGAGTTCCGGTGAGGATCACGTTTTCAACAGCCGCAGTGATAGCGCCGTAGTCGAGCGTGTCATCGAGGTTGTCCGATGCGCCCGCAGCCGAGAGATCGGCAACAACGTCGAGGTCGACCTCGAGAGGTTGTGCCCTCTCGCGTTCTTCGGGAAGCGCGCCACAAATGCCGGTTACGACAAGGCGGCGTAGTTCAATTCGATCAGTCGGGGCCATGGGGGATGCGCTCCGGGTCAGGCAGACGGCGGGGGAATCGTCAGCGAAATGGCGACCAATTCGCGCCCAAGCGGGCCGAGTTGGCGCTGAGTCAACTGCTCGATCACGGTAACAACGCGGGGAGGACTTTCGACCAATCCGTTCCAGAGCAAATAGCCAGCGATCAGGCCACACACTCGGTCGCTGAGTTCCTCAGCATGAATCAGAATTCGCTCTCCACGCTCAAGAAGCGTGCGGAGTTCGGTGAAGAAGGCGGTTTCGAAGATGCCGAGATCGTCTTCGGGAACTGGTCGGTGACGCCACACCACACCGAGTTCGTCGTAATTGTGGAGGTTCAGCGGAGCCGCGATCATCGAGATGACGCAGGTGAAGCCCTGTTCGCGAACCCAAATGATTTCTTCTTGGCGGCGGACCTTGCGATGGTTCGCGCCATAGCCACCGGGTCGCTCACAGACGGCGAGTCGCTCAGCGATCACCCAGTGAAAATTGCGGGGTCGGATCCCCTGCGCCCACTTCCCTTTACTGGCCACGGCGCTCATGCTGCCACGACTTTGGCCGCTTGGATGGCGCTTCTGACGTCGTGAGCGCGAATCATGCTCGCTCCGGCGTGCATTGCCCACACCTCAGTGGCGATTGATCCGGCCAACCGATCGTCGGCAGGAACGATGTCGGCCGAACCGTCGGAAGTGGCAAGGAGCCGTCCCAGCATTGCTTTTCTGGACGTTCCGACCATCACTGGCCAACCCAATTCGACGATGCGATCGAGGTGGGAGAGCAGCGCCAAATTGTGGACATCGGTCTTCCCAAATCCGAATCCGGGATCGACCCAAATTTCTTTTACGCCGGCCTCTGAAGCGGCCGTTGCGCGCTCGCGAAGGAACTCGCATACCTCTGACACGACATCGTCGTAGTGAGGATCGGTCTGCATCGTGCCGGGATCCCCTTGCATATGCATGGCAATCCACCCGACACCGAGCTCGGCCGCAACCGGCCAGAGGGAAGCAGAAACATCGTTAATAAGCGTTGCTCCTGCAGCCACCGCAGCGCGGGCAACTTCGGCATGGCGAGTGTCGATGCTGAGTCGACAACGACCGCTCAGGCCTTCAAGAACCGGAATGACTCGAGCGAGTTCAGTTTCAACGTCGACAGGCACTGCGCCTGGTCGAGTGGACTCACCACCAATGTCGAGCACTGATGCGCCCTCTTCGATAAGCGAAAGGCCGTGCGCGATCGCCGAGGCAGGTTCGAGAAACTTTCCACCGTCGCTAAACGAATCTGGAGTGACATTGACGATTCCCATTACCAGCGGAATCGATGCCGGAGTACCAACTCCGAGTCGCGGGACGACGTCGGCCACGTTTAGTCGCGAGCGATGAATCGCATCGCTTCGATTCGGGTGGCGGCGCTTTCGCGGAAAAGACCGCGCACTGCAGACGTAACAGTGGTTGAACCTGGCTTACGAACACCGCGCATCGACATACACAGATGCTCGGCTTCAATCACAACGAGCACGCCGCGAGGTTGCAGCGTTGATTCGAGTTCGTCGGCGATCTGCGCGGTGAGGCGTTCCTGCACCTGCGGACGCTTCGCATAGGCATCGACCAACCGGGCAATCTTTGAAAGACCAGTGACGCGACCATCGGTGCCAGGGATGTAGGCAACGTGTGCCTTGCCCATGAACGGAACCAGATGGTGTTCGCACATTGAGGTGAGGGCGATGTCACGGACCATCACCATTTCGTCGTGGTTCGCTTCAAACATCACCTGCAGATGGCTGCGGGGATCGTCGCGAAGACCCGAGAAGACTTCGGCATACATGCGCGCCACGCGAGCGGGCGTGTCTTGCAGACCGTCGCGATCGGGATCCTCGCCAATGGCGATGAGGATCTCTTTCACGGCAGCTGAGATTCGGGGAAGATCGACGGGCTCCATCACGGTCTCCTGACGAGGGGACAAGAACAAAGACGAGTATCACGCGGAAATCGTAGTGATTCCCGATTCGGCAACGATTCAGTGACCGCTTCCGGGGCCCACGTAGACCCGAAGGTCGTCGAGGTTGCGGTAGCGCTCGGCGACATCGAGGCCGTACCCGACCACAAACTCGTCGGGAAGCCGGAAGCCTACGTAGCGAAGATCGGGTTCCACCTTCTGCATGCCTTCCTTCAGGAGGAGGGCACACACCTCGAGGCTCGCTGGGTGACGGGCGGCAAGATTCTTGCGGAGGTAGTTGAGCGTGAGGCCACTATCGACAATGTCTTCGACGATGATGACATCGCGGCCGGTGAGGTCGATATCGAGGTCTTTCACGATGCGCACGACGCCGCTGGTCTTGGTTGCCGTCCCGTAGGACGACACTGCCATGAAGTCGAGTTCAACGGGAAGCGAAATGGCGCGGGCGATGTCGGCCATAAACATGATTGCGCCCTTAAGGACCGCAATGAGCAACGGTGCTCGGCCGGCGTAGTCGACAGTGATCTCTTTGCCGAGTTCAGCGATGCGCTGCTGAATCGCTTCGTGGGTGACGAGGATCTGACCGAGGTGGGGATCGACATCGGGATGTGGATGTTCAGTACCGGACGCGCTTTGGGTCACGCGGCGAATGTAGTGCAGTCCTCAGGCCTTCGGTGTCGTAACGATGCGAAGTTTTCCGGCGGTGCGTTCGACGCGACGGTTTCCACCCACATCGGTCGCGATCGCATCGTTACGAACGACTGCCATCACGCGATCGATAGTTGCCGAGTCGGGCGGATGCCGTTCGTCGGCTCCGTCACGAAGCCACTCCCGAAGTGCAACGCGCGCGACGGCCTCGGGAGCGTCTCGAAGAACTCGCGCATCGGTCGGATCAAGTTCAGCCGCTTCCGAACGCAGATAATCGGCGACCGACGCAAACACATCGGCCTGACGATCAAGAATTGGAACTGGATCACGCCCAGCGATGTCGGCAAGAAGTGGAAGTACTTCGTGACGAATGCGATTACGCACGAACATGGGGTCGACATTGCTGGGATCAGTAAACGGTTCGATCCCTTCGATCTCGCAAACCCGTTCAGTTTCTAACCTTCGGAGATCCAGGATCGGATGACGAACGCCAGGACGAATTGATGCCAAACCATCGGGACCAGCGCCACGGAGCAAATTGACGATCATGGTCTCGGCCCGGTCATCGGCGGTGTGACCAAGAGCGGCATTGGGTCCGAGCACTGAA
>CANGMY010000025.1 GCA_947455015.1 Microthrixaceae bacterium
GCCGAGACCATGGAATACCACTACGGCAAGCATCATCAGACTTACGTCGACAACTTGAATAAGGCCGTCGCCGGCACCGCCGACGAGAACGCCTCGCTCGAGGACATCATCATGAAGGCCGAAGGACCGCTGTTCAACAACGCAGCGCAGGTCTGGAACCACACCTTCTTCTGGAACTCACTGTCACCGAATGGCGGCGGTCAACCCACTGGTGCAATCGCCGACCGCATCGAAGCCGACTTTGGTGGCTACGACGCGTTCCGTGCACAGATCACCGACGCCGGTCTTACGCAGTTCGGTTCAGGTTGGGCATGGCTCGTCGAAAAGGACGGCAAGCTCGCCATCATGAAGACCCAGAACGCCGACCTTCCCATGAAGCACGGCGCTAAGGCTCTCTTCACCATCGATGTTTGGGAACACGCTTATTACATCGATTACCGCAATGCACGCGCCAAGTTCATCGAGGTCGTTCTCGACAACCTCATCAACTGGGACTTCGTGAACGCCAACCTGGCCTCCTGAACCCTGCGCAGCACCTGATTCTCGAACGGGACCCCTCAGGGGGTCCCGTTTCGCGTACCGTCACTAGTCGTGATTGATTCTTTGCTCCTCGCCGCCACCGATCCCGTTGCCCTTCAGAATGCGTGTGGAGATAACACCGGATGGTTCTGCGAGCGCGTTTTTGACTGGACCGGTTCAAAGGCGTGGGCTCGCGCTGCGGAATGGTTTATCGCAAAGCCCCTTTCGATCCTCTGCGTGGTCATCATCGCCGGGATCGTTGCGATGATCGTTCGCCGAATGATCTCGCGTTCGATGAATCGCTTGTTCTTGCCCGGTGGCACGAAGAAGCGAGGGGGCAAGGGCGCTCTTCGTCGTCGCACCTCCGAAGTACTGCTCGCGTCGGGTGATTCATCGCTTCGCACCGATGCCCGACTCGAAACACTCACCGCGGTGTTCCGCTCAATCGGTACCGCTCTCGTGTGGTTCATCGCGTTGTTTTTCGGCCTTGAAGTATTGGGCATCAGTCTCGGCCCACTCCTCGCAACTGCGGGGATCGTCGGTATTGCGCTGGGCTTTGGAACGCAAACGATGGTTCGCGATTTCATCAGCGGTTTCTTCATCGTCGCGGAAGATCAGTTTGGTGTTGGAGACACGATCGATGTCGGTGGCGGCGCAAAGGGCGTGGTCGAGCGCATCACGTTGCGCGCGACACATATCCGAGATGCCGAAGGCACGATGTGGCACGTTGCCAATGGCCAGATCGTGAAGGTTGCCAACAAGAGTCAGGAATGGGCGCGCGCACTCATCGACGTCGTCCTTCCGTACGATGCCGATATCTCAGCAGTCAGCGATGTCATGCAGGAAGTTGCCGACACCATTCAGGCTGATCCGGAATGGTCAACCAAGATCATGGAACGCGCCGAGATCTGGGGCATTCAAGAGTTTGACCCCGATGGCGTTCACGTGCGTATGGTCATCAAGACCGAACCCGCGGCGCAGTTTGGCGTGTTGCGCGAGTTACGCGCTCGAATGAAAGACACGTTTGATGAACGTGGCATTTCGTTTGCGTACGCAGGGTCGCCGACTCAGGTTGTCCTCACCCAGACGCCTCCGCCGAAGCCGCCGCCGCCCACGGCAGCAGCAAAGGCGAATATGCCGCCGTCAGACGGCGTCGGGATCGTCGGCGAGGGTGACAGTGACGGCAGCCTCGGCGCCGACGGCGACGCTGACTGACGTTGCATTCGCCGCTTCACGAACATCTTCAAGAACGCTTTGAAACGCCTCGGTTCGCGGTGTGGTGTCGGTGACGTCGATGACGTCAACTGGCCACTTCAGTGAACGCTTGGCTTCAGTCTTTGCACGACGTGCAGCGCTGAGGATTTCTGCACCCATCGCATAGGCGAGCGGGTTGCCATCGGCGGCAGCGTCACGAAGTTGTGAAGCGTCGGGCCACGGCGAGCGGTGGACTGAACCGCTCTGCCACCACGACCACACCTCTTCGGTAACGAAGGGAAGGAACGGCGCAAAGAGTCGGAGAAGCGTTGAGAGCGTGAGCTGTAATGCAGCCTGCGCTGAACGGGCCGCATCATCGCCACGGCTTCCGTAGGCACGGGTCTTCACGAGTTCGAGGTACTGATCGCAGAACTGCCAGAAGAACGCTTCGGTGCGTTCGAGTGAGCGGGCGTAGTCGTAGCCGTCGAATGCGGTGGTTGCATCTTCAACAAGCGCGGCAAGATCGGCGAGCATGGCGCGGTCGAGTGGTTCGGTAATGGCCGACGGATCGTGAATCTGGGCGACGCCTTCGTCAGAACCAAGTCCAAGCGCGAAACGACTGGCGTTCAGCAACTTGATGCCGAGACGGCGACCGATCTTCATCTGGCCTTCGTCGAATGCGGTGTCGGTGCCAGGGCGAGCGCTTGCTGCCCAGTAGCGAACGGCATCGGAGCCGTACTGCTCAAGAAGATGAAGGGGAGTGACGACATTGCCCTTCGACTTCGACATTTTCTTGCGATCCGGGTCGAGTACCCAGCCCGAGATGCTGGCGTTACGCCACGGAATCGAGTTGTGCTCGAGATGCGAACGAACGGTGGTGGAGAACAACCAGGTGCGGATGATCTCGTGTGCTTGCGGACGCATGTCCATCGGGAAGGTGCGAGCGAACAAGTCGTCGTCCTCGCCCCATCCTGTTGCGATCTGCGGTGTGAGCGAAGAGGTTGCCCACGTGTCCATAACGTCAGGATCGCCGGTGAAGCCGCCGGGAACATCGCGCTGTGCTTCGGTGTAGCCCGCAGGTGTATCGGTCGCAGGATCGATGGGCAGCGCGGATTCGTCAGCAGTGATCGGCTGATCGTGGATGGGCGAGCCGTCGGCATCGAGGGGATACCAAATTGGGAACGACACGCCAAAGAAGCGCTGACGACTCACGAGCCAGTCGCCGTTAAGTCCGTTCACCCAATTCTCGTAGCGAACGCGCATGTGTGGCGGATGCCAATGAAGTTCTTTGCCCCGTTCGAGCAGTGCCTCACGCAACGGAAGATCGCGGCCGCCGTTGCGCAGATACCACTGTCGGCTGGTGAGAATTTCGAGGGGGCGATCGCCCTTTTCAAAAAACTTCACCGGATGAGTGATCGGCTTTGGTTCGCCGTCGAGCTGATTGGCGTCGCGCAACAAATCGACGATGCGGACCTGAGCCTGCTTGATGGTTTTGCCGGCGAGTTCGTTGTATGCGGCAACGGCGGCGTCGCCTGCGCTCACGATCCACTCGGGTGCTTCGGACTGAATGCGACCGTCGACGCTGATGATCGAGCGAGTTTCGAGTTGCAACTCACGCCACCAGATGACGTCGGTGAGATCGCCGAACGTACAGATCATGGCAATGCCCGAACCCTTTTCAGGATCGGCTAATTCGTGGGGCTTGATTTCAACTTCGACACCAAACAGCGGTGTGCGAACGGTGGAACCAAAGAGTGGTTTGTATCGCTCATCGTCGGGGTGGGCAACGAGCGCAACGCACGCGCCGAGAAGTTCGGGTCGAGTTGTTTCGATGTAGATCGGTTCACCGTTGTCGGTGCGTACAAATGGCAGGCGGTGATACGCGCCGGGCATTTCACGATCTTCGAGTTCGGCCTGTGCAACTGCGCAACGGAAGTCGACATCCCACAACACGGGTGCTTCAGCTTGGTAGGCCTCGTCGCGTGCAAGGTTGCGAAGGAACGCGCGTTGTGCGACGCGACGACAGTGGTCGTCGATGGTCGCGTAGGTGAGTGACCAATCGACCGAAAGTCCGAGCGTTCGGAAAAGTTCCTCGAACGCCTTTTCGTCTTCCGCAGTGAGCGTGTTGCACAATTCGATGAAGTTGCGACGGCTGATCTGTGCCGGAAGCTTCTTCTGTTCTTCCTTCGGCCGATCGGACATAGGGATCGGCGTCGCGAAGTTGGGGTCGTATGGAAGCGAGGGGTCGCACTGCACGCCGTAGTAGTTCTGCACCCGGCGTTCGGTGGGAAGGCCGTTGTCGTCCCAACCCATTGGGTAGAAGACCGACTTGCCACGCATGCGTTGGTAGCGGGCGATCGTGTCGGTGTGCGTGTAACTGAAGACGTGGCCGACGTGGAGCGAGCCGCTCACGGTCGGAGGCGGGGTATCGATTGAGTAGACGCCCTCACGGGTGGCGGTGCGATCGAAGGAATAGGTGCCGTCGGAGTCCCAGGTCGCGCCCCAGCGGGCCTCAAGGCCCTCGAGGTCCGGCTTTTGGGGGACGGTCCAACTGCTTCGTGGAGTGGGGGTGGCCGATGTCATGACCCGATCACGCTAGTTCGCCTCGCCTGTTGGACTCACGTGCAGACTCGCAGGAGGGGGTGTGGGGACAGGTAGCGTTGTCAGTCGTGCTTCACCTCTTCGATACCGCTCAGGGCAAGGTTGTGCCCTTCGAACCCCGTGAGCCGGGGAAGGTTTCGATGTACGTGTGTGGGCCCACGGTCTACGGCCCTCCGCATCTGGGCCACGGTCGCTTCTCTTTGGTGTTCGATGTGCTGCGCCGGTATCTCACATGGACAGGCCTCGAGGTCAATTACGTCTCGAATATCACTGACATCGACGACAAGATCATCAATAGAGCCAACGACGAAGGCCGCGAGTGGTCCGACATCGCACAGAAGTGCGAGCAGGTGTGGTGGAAGGCGATGGAGGCTATTGGCGTCGATCGGCCAACCTCCGACCCCCACGCCACCGCCTATGTCGACCAAATGGTTGAACTCATTGCTGATCTCATCGCTCGCGATGTTGCCTACGTCTCCGACGACGGCGTGTACTTCACCCCGACTGCTGTTGCCGACTATGGATTACTTGCGCGCCAGTCGATCGAGTCGCTGCAGGCTGGGGCTCGTGTCGAAGTGGCAGACCACAAGCATTCGCCGATTGATTTCGCGCTTTGGAAGTTCACGAAGCCGGGCGAACCGTCATGGCCGTCGCCTTGGGGCGAGGGCCGGCCGGGTTGGCATACCGAGTGTGTCGTGATGTCGCTCGATCTTTTGGGTGAAGGGTTCGATATTCACGGCGGAGGCCAAGACCTCGCCTTTCCTCATCATGAGAATGAACGCGCCCAAGCGTTGGCCTCAGGTCGAACCTTTGCTCGGCACTGGATGCACAACGGCTTTGTTGAAGTCGGGGGCGAGAAGATGTCGAAGAGTCTCGGCAACTTCACCAACCTTCTTGATCTTGTTGAATCGACTGATCCGCGCGCTTATCGCCTGTTAGTTCTTCGGTCGCATTACCGCACACCTCTTGAAGTCACTCGCGTGACGACTGATGATGCGTCAGCTGCGTTGCGTCGGCTTGATGCATTTGCTCGCCGTGCGGCGAACGCCGGCTTGGCGAGCGAACCTGATGCTGCATCGGTCGAGGCTTTCCGCGTCGCGATGGACAACGATCTCGATACGCCGGCTGCGGTGGCGTTGTTGTTTGGGCTTGTTGGTCAAGCCAACACCGCGCTTGATGCCGGTAATTCTGCGACGGCCGCGCCGTTAGCGGCTGCGGCGTTCGAAATCTGTCGAGCAGTTGGGCTGGTCCTAAACGCTGGTGGCGAAGAAGTTCCTGCCGAGATCCTTGATCGTGCCCGTGCCCGTGACGACGCCCGTGCGGCGAAGGATTGGGCCGCTGCTGACGCCATTCGCGATGAACTCACCGAAGCCGGTTGGCTTGTTGAAGACACCGCTGACGGCACTCAGGTCCGTCCCGCCTGATGGCAGAAAAGAAGGAACGCCAACCGTTCCCGCGTGGGTTCTGGGTGATCTGGACAACGGTTGCCGTTGACCTCATCGGCTTCGGCATCGTGTTGCCGATCCTTCCGCAATACGCCGAACGCTTCGGTGCAGGCGCCGCAGTCATCGGCGTGCTGTCGGCGTCGTTTTCTCTTGCACAGTTGGTCTTCGCTCCAGTGTGGGGGAAGTTGAGCGATCGCATCGGTCGTAAACCGATCATCATCATTTCGTTGTGCGGTACTGCGATTGGTTCTCTTGTCACTGGGTTCGCAGGCGCACTTTGGTTGTTATTCCTCGGTCGAATTATTGATGGCATCTCCGGCGCGTCGGTATCAGTCGCTCAAGCTGCGGTCGCCGATATTTCACCGGCTCGTCAACGCGCCCGCTACATGGGCTTGATCGGCGCAGCATTTGGTGTCGGTTTCGTCGCTGGCCCGGCGATTGGTGGCCTTGCCGCACTTGCCGGCCCGAAAGTTCCGTTCTTTGTTGCGGCCGCAATAGCTGCGATCAACGCGCTCATTGCTCTCAAGCGACTTCCCGAAACCGCACATGGCGTAAAGGGGCACCCACTCGCGCGCGCCGAAGTCGTGGCCGCTCGCGAGGCAGAGTTCGTTGCAGCCAACTCCGACGCCGAGAACATCGCCGCCGAGCCTGCGCTCGATGGACCAGGAATCGTGGAACCCGCGCACAGCGTGCTGCACCACGAACATGCCGATCACACGTCTGCAACGCGTCGCGCCGAAATCATTCGTCTGATCGTTGTCGCGTTTGTCGGCGTTGTGGCGTTCAGCGGTTTCGAAGCAACGTTCTCGTTGTTGGCGAACAATCGATATGGCCTTGGTTTGTCAGGAACGGCGGCCGTGTTCGCCGGCATTGGTGTCGTGCTTGTTGGCGTGCAGGGCGGCCTCGTCGGGCCAGTCACGCATCGCCTGGGCGAAACGAACACGCTTCGGTTCGGACTCATTTCGAACAGTTTCGGGCTTTTGGTTCTCGCGTTCGATCTCGGGTGGGCGGGTCTCGTCATCGCATTGCTTCTGCTCACCGTCGGCCAGGGCCTCCTCACCCCAACGCTTTCTTCTGCCGTTGCTGGGCGAGCTGGTCTCGACACTGGCGTCTGGCTGGGTTGGCAGCAGTCGGCTGGCGGCGCAGCTCGAGTCATCGGACCCCTCGCTGCTGGGGCGCTTTTCCAATGGGCCGGCATGGGCTGGCCCTATGCGGTGGGCGCTGCATTGGCGGTTTTTGCACTGACCCTGGTTCCCAGTCGCCCCAAGGCGGCATCGACGGTTACCGCGGGGTAACTTGGCGGGCGCACGCGTCGTCCCCGGCCATCGCCGGGTCCCCCGAGAGGATTGCCAATGTCCGATTACAGCCTTGACCTCAACGAAGACCAGCAAACGCTCGTCGACTGGGTTCACACCTTTGCTGCTGATGTCATCCGTCCTGCTGCTGAAGAGTGGGATGAGCGCGAAGAGTTCCCGTGGCCGATTGTGCAAGAGGCAGCGAACATCGGTCTGTATGGCTGGGAGTTCATGGCGGCAAACCTTGGCGATCCCACTGGTCTTTCAATCGTCCTCGCCATCGAAGAACTGTTCTGGGGCGATGCAGGTATCGGTCTTTCGATCTTCGGATCTGGTCTTGCCGCCGCAGGTATTAGTGGAAATGGCACACCGGAACAGGTCATGGAATGGGTGCCGCAGTGTTACGGCACCGCCGACAAGGTTCAGCTCGGCGCGTTCTGTGTGAGCGAACCCGACGCTGGTTCTGATGTTTCGTCGCTACGCACTCGCGCGGTGTACGACGAAAAGACCGACGAATGGGTGCTCAATGGCACCAAGGCATGGATCACCAACGGTGGTATTGCCGACATTCACGTCGTTGTTGCTGCGGTCGATCCCGAACTCAAGGGTCGCGGCCAGGCATCGTTCGTTGTTCCTCCCGGCACCAAGGGTTTGTCGATGGGACAGAAGTACAAGAAGCACGGCATCAAGGCCTCGCATACATCTGAAGTTGTGCTCGACGATGTCCGCGTTCCTGGTCGTTGTTTGCTCGGCGGCAAAGAGAAACTCGATGAGAAACTCGCTCGTGCTCGCGAATCTGGAAGCAGCGGCCAGAAGCAGCCTGCAATGGCAACCTTCGAAGCCACTCGTCCCGCTGTTGGAGCGCAGGCCCTTGGTGTTGCTCGAGCCGCTTACGAGTACTCACTTGAATACGCCAAAGAACGTCAAGCCTTTGGTCGTCCGATCATCATGAACCAGTCGATTGCATTCAAGTTGGCTGACATGAAGACGGAAATCGACGCTGCTCGTCTTCTCGTTCATCGTGCCGCATGGATGGCTGCGAATCGCAAGGAATTCAAGGCCGGCGAAGGATCAATGTCGAAGCTCAAGGCCGGCGAAGTTGCGGTTTGGGTCACCGAACAGGCCATTCAGATTCTTGGCGGCTACGGCTACACCCGTGAGTACCCGGTTGAGCGTTGGCACCGCGACGCAAAGATCTTCACGATCTTCGAAGGCACCTCAGAGATTCAGCGCCTGGTGATCAGCCGCAATATCTCTGGTCTTCGCATTCCGTAACTCGCTCACGTCAAAGGGCGCGTCCAGCGCCGTTAGTTCGTGTGCTGCGAATACCACTGCTTCATCGCGGATTCGATTGCCGCGGTGACGGCCGGAGCCACGTACTTCGATCCTGCTGGAGAGTAGTGAAGGTGGTCAGGGCGAATTTCTTCGCCACTGGGCGTCTTGCCCTCGCAGATTCCTGTTCCGCACAGCACATCGTTGAGGTCGATCGAAAGTGATGTGTCCGGGTGCGCCAGGGCAAAGTCGCGTTGGATTTTTCGCAATTGAGCAAATTTTCCGATGTTCGCGGCCGTAAGGCTGTCTTCATTCTTTTCTTCTGGAAACACCTGAGGATCAGCCTGCGAAATGATGATGAAAGGTACGCCGTTCTCTGTAGCGATAGCAGCGGCTTTGCTGAGTTCAGCGTCGTAGAGCGCGATCCATTCCGGGGAACCAAACGTGATCCATTTGCCATTGACGAGAACGTCGTAGGTATCGCGGAGTGCGCCTGACCAGACAATGGCGTCGGGCGGGAACGATGCTGCGGCATCACGCCATTTGGTTTCCCAACCAGCACAGGCGCCGCCACCATCGCGCAGGATTCCGAATGATCGCGTTTGCTGCTGCATCATCGGACACTGCGCAATACCCTTATTCCAAATCACGATTTGGGACGGATCGAACGGCGAGTTGTAACCAGTTGGCCACGGGAAGGCGATTTGGCCACCCCCCATTGTCCAGATGACGGAATCGCCAAACCACAGCAACGAAATTGGAGGATCGGTGTTCTTCGTGACCCCAGTCGTCGGTGCAACAACGGAGGAGAACTCAGTTTGAGCGGGGGGTGCCGGTGCAGCGGTGAACCACACCATGCCGAACACGAGCGCGGTAATCCCAAGAGCTCCGAGTCCGACAAACACGCGGCTTGATCGTTTCGTGACAGCCGCGTCGGTCGACGCTGGTTTACGTCGTCGGAACGGCTGCTCAATGAGGTACCAACTCAATGCCGTGGCGATTGCCGTGAGGGCGACACGAATGACGAAGAGTTCGATACGACCGGTGCGGTCGTCACTGAGGTGAAGGCGTTGTCCCGTGACGAACACTTTGATGGGCCAATGCCAGAGGTACAGCCCATAGGAAACGAGGCCGAGTGTCCGGAGCCATCGAAAACTAAGTGCTTTCGTGAAGAACGAGTCGTGGCCATTGAGCGTGAGCACCACGATGCCAGTGGCAATGGCGATGAGAAGGAAGCCGCCGGTGTAGAGCCAGTCGGATCGGAAGTCAGCGGTGGTTGCGACGCCGACGAGCAAGGCAAGGCCAAGAAGCGCTGCTGTGGTGAGTGTGTTGCGAGTGAGGCGGCGCGAAGGATTTACGGGCCATAGGCGAACAACGCACGCGATGGCAATGCCCACAAAGAGTGCCTGCGAACGAGTGTCGGTGCCGAGGTACACGCGTGAGGGATCAGTTCCTGGCGCCCGCAAAATCCACATAAGCGCGCACGACGCAATTGCTCCGAGTACTGCACCGATGAGAGCAACATGGGCAAGTCGATGCAAGCCAATGCGGCGCTTAAGCAGGGCAACCATTCCTATGAGCGCGATTGGAAACACCAAATAGAACTGCTCTTCAACGGCAAGCGACCAGAAATGGTTCAGTGGAGATTCCGCGCCGAATGCAGCTTGATACGAGTTGTGTTGCGCGATCGACCACCAGTTCGCGATGTACGCGAGTGACGCAACGGCATGACCGCGTAGGGACGCGTCGACGGAGCCGTGATCGAGGATTCTCGCAATGATGACGACGACAACGATTGTGGCGATTGCAGCAGGAAGGAGTCGCCGCGCTCGTCGGGCGAAGAACGATGGCGCCGACATCGAATTGGTGCGATCAACTTCTTCGAGCGCGAGCGATGTGATGAGAAAGCCTGAAAGCACAAGGAAGACATCGACACCGATAAATCCGGCCGGAACGAGTTGTGGCGCGAAGTGGTAGAGCACCACTGCCGCAACTGCGAGTCCCCTCAACCCGTCGAGAGCGGGGATGTGCTTGAACTTTTTGGTGCCGGGGTCGGCGCTTGTTGTGATTTCAGGCCGTCCGCTCATGCGAGAGCAACGGTAGCGACCGCAGCTGCCAGGTAGGACGCACCCGGCCTACTTGGCAATCGCTCGGCCTTCATCGCGAAGATCGCTGAGGACGCTGTTGAGATCGATTGTGGTGCAGGTTCGGTTCCGGACCACCGCCTGCCCATTGATCCAGACATCGACGACGTCTGCGCGAGAAGCGGCATACACAACGGCGGAAATCGGGTCGTAGATCGGTGTGAGTGAGGGTGACGACGGGTCAAGGCGAACGAGATCGGCGTTCTTGCCTACCTCGAGAGACCCGACAAGCTGATCGATGCCCAGTGCCGCGGCCGATCCCATCGTTGCCATACGAAGTATCGAAGAAGCGGGAAGGACTGTGGGATCAAGACGGTTGCCTTTGTGGATGAGAGCAGCAACGCGCATGGCCGTAAACATGTCGAGATCGTTCGACGAAGACGGGCCATCGGTGCCCAGTCCGACGGTGACTCCTGCTGAAAGTAATTCGGGTACTCGACAGAACCCCGACGCCAACTTCATGTTTGAACTTGGGCAATGAGTAACGGCAGTGTTGGTTTCCGCCAGTCGAGCGATCTCCGCGTCGGTGAGTACGACAGCGTGGGCGAGCACAGTGCCGTCGCGTAGCAGTCCGTGGTCGTCAAGAAGTTCAACTGGTGTGCGCCCGTAGCGACCCTGAACGTCGGCGACTTCGCCAGCGTTTTCTGAAGCGTGGATGTGAAAGCGCGCGCCTTCGCTCGTTGCGAGTTCCCCGACTGCGGCGAGTTGGGTCGGGTCCATCGTGTAGGTGCCGTGAGCGAGGATCCATGAATGCGGTGTCGATGCATTCGCGTTTGTAAGCCGTTGTTCGAATGGAACGTTGTCGGGTCCGTTTGAACCGATGAAGATCGGGCCGGTCTGCAGCCTGAAACCAGCCTTTTCAGCTTCGTCAAGACTTGCGTCGGGATACCAATACATATCGAGTGCTGCGGTGCAGCCCGAGAGCATCGCTTCGGCGAATGCAGCACGCACGCCAACACGAACATGGCGATCGGACATGATCTTCGCCTCGGCGGGAAAGAGCTTGTCGAGGAAAGCCTGAAGATTGACGTCATCGGCAAACCCGCGAAATGCGGTCATTGCAAGATGGGTATGTGCATTGATGAGGCCTGGCATCACGATTCCGCCGCCAGCATCGATTGTGTGATCGCATGACGTCGCTGGTCCCACGCCGGCGGGCAGGACCTCAACGATGGTGTCGTCGGCAATAACAATTGTTCCGCCGTGAATCACCGTGTCGTGGGCATCGACAGTGACGATCGTTGCATTGGTGATGGCAGTGCGAGTCACGAGAACCTCAGAGGCATTGTGGGCGAACCCACAGAGTGTGTCAGTCGGTTGTCGCTTCTTCATTGATGCGGTCAGACTGTAGTTTCTGTCATCGGCGGGGTCAGAGAGGGGAGGCCGAGGTGTCAGGTGTTCCAACACCCGAAGAGATCGCCAGATGGTCTCCGGAAGATCGTGCGAGCGTGGCCCGTTCCCTCGATTCTCATATCCCGCGTCCTAGCCGACAGCAGCGAACCCGCTGGCAGCGTCGTGCGCTCATCACGCTCACGGTGGTGAGCGCTGTCGTACTTCTGCCGTGGATCGGTCTACTTTCCGTGACGCTTCGAGAGACATCTTCCGGCGGTGCGTGGCGTATCGCGTGGGTGGGGTTCGACACCGCGCTGTTTGTTTCGTTCGCCGTTTCTGGTTATTTCGTTTGGAAGCGCCGCCAAATTGCTCCGGTGATCATGGCAGTAACGGCAACTCTCGTTTTTACCGACGCTTGGTTTGATCTCACGCTTTCGTGGAACACCCCAGAGTTCGCCGTCGCGATGTTGTCGGCGTTGATTATCGAAATCCCACTTGCGCTTTTGTTGGTCTTTGCCGCCACCAGGATGCTTCGAATGAATGCATCGATGATCCGCGCTCTTCGAGGGCATACCAAGAGGCCAGCGCGAGCAACTCGCGAATTCCTTCCGATGGTCCCGGCGGAAGAGTGATCGTTAGCCCGTGAAGTTTGGTGCGGTCTCTGGATCGCAGTCGTCAATTGCGGAGAGGCTTACGAGGTCAATGAGCGCGCTGGCTGAAGTTGCGGCAAACGAGATCTCGCAGCTTGTCGTGCCCGAAGGGACGGCGATTGGTTCGATGAATTGGGTAAGGCCGAGGAGTGCATTGCTGGTCGAACCTGTTGCACTTCCGATCGTGTTGCTGTTGGCGTCGTAGAAGGTGAAGGTCCAAGTGAGTTCACCTTTGGCC
>CANGMY010000026.1 GCA_947455015.1 Microthrixaceae bacterium
CAACGTGTAGCGCTCGCTCGCGCGCTCGCGTCGAACCCACAACTTCTGCTCCTTGATGAACCCACGTCAGCACTCGATGTTCGGGCCAAAGCGGAAATCCGACGCGACCTCCTACGACTTCGCCGTGAGCATCCAGTGACAACCCTTCTCGTCACGCACGATCCGGTCGATGCATTCGCGCTTGCCGATCGCGTCATCGTCCTTGAAGAAGGTCGCATTGTGCAGAGCGGCGCGCTTGATGACGTTGCCAGTCATCCCCAGTCACGCCATATCGCCGACATGGTTGGACTTTCGCTTGTTCATGGCGAGGTTCGCGACGGCACACTCGTCACCACATCTGGCGCCCGACTGGTTGTCCCTGCCGACTCTCCATCTGGCCCATCAGTCGCCTCCATACGACCCGCCGCTGTCAGCCTGCACCGCTCCGAGCCCGAAGGAAGTGCTCGTAATGCGTGGGCGATGACAATCACCGACCTCGATCGGCATCCGGAACGAGTCCGCGTTCGGCTCAACGGCCCCATTCCCCTGCTCGCCGAACTCACTCCCGCCGGAGCCCAAGCCCTCGCCCTCAACCTTGGCGACACCGTCTGGGCCTCGGTAAAAGCCAGCGAAGTAACCGTGACCCCTGATTTGGGTTCCTAACCGACCTGCCCCCACCGATTGCCCGATCTGCTGATCCTGCCGATAGGGTGAGCAGACCGATCCGGGTCGCGAAGAAGCGTTCGCAGCCCGATCGGGCGGATGAAGTCATCTGATGGTCGCAACAGACCAACAGGTTTCTTTATCGCTCTGGGCCTCCCCATTCCGCCCAGGGCCGTACGGCACGCAGCGGCCGATCTCCTCGTGGGTGAGGGGCGGAGCGTTGCGGAGCATGACCGGTGCCGACCGGGGATCCGGCACCACGAGCAGTCGCAACGAACGGCGTCTGCACGAAACCACCAAGGACCTTTGTGCCTGAAGCAAACGAGATCGAACCGATCGAAACGCCCGAACCAGTCGATGCGCGCGCCAAAGCGCCGAGCATCGATGTGCATGGCGCGCGCTTTGAAACGATGGTCGAGGACGCAGCATGGGGCGAGGCCTCTGCTGAAGAACTTTCGATCCTTGAAGCAAACAAAGCGGCCTGGCAACGAGTTCTCGTGGAACGCCTCAACGACACCGACGAAGCACTTGATCGATTGCGCGCTCGGCGCCAACCCGACGATCAACAGGTCATCGCCGACCTCGAGAATGAGCAGCGCAAACTCGAACTCGCGCTTGACCGCCTCTTAGGTATTGAACCCGAACCGGGCGAACTCGTTGAAGGGGTCAATGCGCTCCAGCTTTCTTGGGCAAGCGGTCGCCTCGTTGCATGGCTCGGTGGCCCCGAAGCTCCTGCGACCAATGTCGAACAGCTCCGAATCGTTCTTGCCGCAACTGATGCACCAGAGATGTGGGGTGGACGCTCACCCGTCACACTTCCGAGCGGAGAAAAGACCGTTGCGCTTGAAGCAAACACCAGCGATGTTCTCGGCTGGCTACTCGCACTTTCTTCCGATCCGCCCGAAGAAGAAATCGGTCCGTCCGCACGTTGGCTCTCAATCGTTGCGGCGTGGGCCGTTTCTCTCGCCGCTCGTGGCGCAATGATCCCGACGCTTCGTCGCTCACGCACTGGTCGTCACAATCAAAACCGCAGCGCTTTCGGTGTCACGTGGCAACCGGCGCTTATCGATGCCGATCGACTTCGCATCATCGGCGATTCCATGCCTGGCGCAGTCGCTGCACTTTCCCCATCGGTCGATGGCGGGACCATGGCCCGTTCTGTTCTCAGCGAAGTTGTCGACGTCATCTGCCATGATGCAGCCCGTCGAGTTGAGGTTCCCGCCGCTCCTGACGATCCCAAGACCATTGCTGCGGCCGCCGAATCATTCCTTGCTCGTCTCGATGGATCCGCTTTCGAAGTTCCCGCAGGTATCGCCGCCGAACTCACGAACTCTCTCGAACGTTGGGCGACCCCCGTTCTGTCGCGCAATTATCGCCCGCTCATTGTGCAGCTCGATCCTCCCGACTCCGGCGACGCGTGGCATCTCGCAGTCTTTGCACCAGGTAAGGGCGAACAACTTGTTCCCGTCGAAGTCGCGCTGGTCAATGCTGGCAATCAGCGTCGCGAACTCGAAGGCAACTTGGTTCGCCTTGAACGTCTCTACCCACCGCTCATGCGTCCCGGCAGTCTCCGTCGCGGTGAAGTTGTTCTCAGCCAAGAGGAAGCATGGGAACTGATGTCCAAAATCGGACTCGTTCTTGCCGACGCCGGTTTCGAAATGCGCGTTCCTGCCCTTTCACGGCGTAAGCCCACGCCTTCACTTCGCATCTTCGCCGAGTCCAACGGCGAAACTTCGGTCGGCGCGCACCAACTCGCGAACGTGAGTTGGACAGCAGTGTTCGACGACATCGAACTCACTGCTGCCGATATTGCCCGTTTGGCGAAAGAAGCGCGTCCGCTGGTTCGTGCAAACGGTCGTTGGGTTGCGCTTGATCACGCCGATCTCGCTGCTGCGGCCGAAGCGCTTGCTGAGCGGGCGAAGAAGCCGCAGATGACTGGCGCCGAGATGTTGCGTCAGGCACTTGGCCTCGACGGTTCGCCCCTCGCAGGTGGCGTCTCAATCGATGGTTCGGGTTGGGCTGCCGACCTCATGGCGAAAGCCTCAACTGCATCACTCGCACCCGCATCGAATCCCGAGGGCTTCAAGGGCGAACTGCGCAGCTATCAGGCCGATGCTCTTGCCTGGCTCAAGTTCCTCGATACCACCAGCCTTGGTGGCTGTCTCGCTCTCGACATGGGTCTCGGTAAGACACCGACAATCCTCGCCCACCTCGTCGACAGCATCGGCGACGCGCCGTCGCTCGTTATTGCACCGCCTGCAGTCGTCGGCAACTGGGCCTCAGAAGCACGACGCTTCACTCCCGAACTTTCTGTCGTGGTTCATCACGGCGCCGGTCGTGCCGATCACGAAGACATTGCCGCCGAGGTTGAACGAGCCGATGTCGTTATCACCACCTACGGCACCGCGGTTCGCGACATTGAAGCTCTCGAGAAAATCTCTTGGGGTCGAATCGTTCTCGACGAAGCGCAAGCCATCAAGAACCCCGCGAACGAAACTGCGCAGCAACTGCGCCGCCTCAATGCCGCGTCGCGTCTCGCACTCACCGGTACGCCGATCGAAAATGGCCTTGGCGATCTCTGGGCCATCCTCGATTTCACTAACCCCGGTCTCGTCGGCCCTCGTCCGCATTTCATCGCGCAACTTTCCGCGACTGGCACCACCGGTCGCGACCAAGGCGAAACTGCGCTTCGCGCGCTCAACGGCATCCTTGTCTTCCGTCGCACAAAGTCCGAACCTGCAATCGCCGCCGAACTTCCCGATCGCATCGACGAACTCGATCACTGTTCGATGACCCCCGAACAAATCGGTCTCTATCAAGCCGTGCTCGACAGTCTCGTTACTGGTGCTGCGCTTGAATCAGGAACTGACAATCGCAACGGCCGCATCCTTGCGGCAATTACTGCACTCAAGCAGATCTGCAATCACCCGGTTGCCTATCGTCACGACGACGGTCCGCTCGACGGTCGTTCCGGCAAACTCGCACGCCTCGAAGAAATCATCGAGCAGGTCTACGCCGCTGGCGAGCGCGCGCTTGTGTTCACGCACTTTGCTGAGTGGGGTCAAAAACTCGCAACGCATCTCTCGACGCGATTCGATATTCCTGTTGGCTGCTACCACGGCGGTCAATCACGCGGCGCACGCGATCAGCTCGTCACCGACTTCCAAGCGCTCGAAGGTCCCGGCACGCTCGTGCTTTCTCTCAAAGCCGGCGGAACTGGCCTCAACCTCACAAACGCCAACCACGTCATTCTTTACGACCGTTGGTGGAATCCCGCCGTTGAAGATCAGGCACGAGATCGCGCGTGGCGTATCGGCCAGGACAAAACCGTTATCGCTCATCGTCTCGTATGCCCCGGCACTGTCGATGAACGCGTCGAGGAAGTTGTCGCCGGCAAGCGCCACATCGCCGACCTTGTGTTGCCAAAGTCCAGTTCGCTCGGCGATCTCGATTCCAACCAGTTGCAAACCGCGTTGGGTCTGCGCACCGATGAGCTTCTCACCGACACCGACGATGAACTCGAAGGGAGCCTCGCATGAGCCGCACACGTCGCCGCCCTGCAGGCGGAAATAAGAAGCAGAATGCCGATCGCGCTGCAGCCAAGAAGTTCTGGGGCGAGGCATTCCCCGACGATCCCGCACTCGTCCGCATGTCCACCGACCCTTCGGCCATGGTCATGTCGCTCGGCGACCCTCCATTGCGCACGATCGAGCCCACAGCGCAGCAAACCTTTGTTCTCGTGTACCACCGAGCCGCCCAATTAGCGATGCTCGCAGCCACCGCAGCAGGGCTCGACGACGATCCCTTGGGCGAACCGTACTGACGTCGCCTACCCTCTTCCCACGTGCGCTTCCTTCACGACAGAACCCCAGAGGCCGACCTCACGTTCGATGACGTGTTCATGGTTCCGGCTCGTTCCGATGTTTCTTCTCGACTCGACGTCGACCTGACCACAAGCGACGGCACCGGCACCACGATTCCGGTCGTTGTCGCGAACATGACCGCAGTTGCTGGCCGTCGTATGGCCGAGACCGTTGCTCGTCGTGGTGGCATCGCCGTCATCCCTCAAGACATTCCGCTCGAAATCGTCAGCGATGTCGTTTCGTGGGTCAAGCGTCGCCACCTTGTGTTCGACACGCCCATCACGTTGTCACCCTCGGGCACTGTTGGCGAAGCGATGAATCTCATCGCCAAGCGCGCGCATAACACCGTCATCGTTGTCGATGGTGATCAACCCGTTGGTCTCGTGACTGAAACTGATTTCGCCGATGTCGACCGATTCACCGGTGTCGATCGCGTGATGTCGACCGACCTCCTCACGCTCCCCGATTCCATCGATGCCGAGAAGGCGTTCGATCTGCTGCACGAAAGTCGCCGCCGCTCTGCTCCCGTCGTCGACGCGTCAGGCGCCCTCGTCGGCATCATCACGCGCACCGGTGCACTGCGATCGACGCTCTACCAACCCGCCGTCGATTCCACAAACAAACTGCGCATCGCTGCTGCAGTTGGCGTGAACGGTGATGTTGCCACCAAGGCACGTTTGCTTGTTGAAGCCGGCGTTGATGTGCTCGTTCTTGATACCGCCCATGGCCATCAGGAAAAGATGATCGACGCCATTCGCAAGATTCAGTCGCTTGATCTTGGCGTTCCGCTTTGCGCGGGAAACATCGTGTCAGCTGGGGGCGTTCGTGATCTCGTCAACGCTGGTGCCGACATCGTCAAGGTCGGAGTTGGTCCCGGTGCAATGTGCACGACGCGCATGATGACCGGCATGGGCCGCCCGCAGTTCTCTGCCGTTCTTGAATGTGCGACCGAAGCGCGTTCGCTCGGCCGTCACGTCTGGGCCGACGGCGGCATTCGCCACCCCCGTGATGTTGCCCTTTCGCTTGCGGCTGGCGCCAGCAACGTCATGATCGGTTCGTGGTTCGCTGGAACTCACGAATCACCCGGCGATCTTCGCCAAGACGCCGACGGCCGTTTCTACAAAGAGAACTTCGGGATGGCATCGGCTCGCGCTGTTGTGAACCGCACTGCACAAGACGAAGCCCCCATCGAAGCAGCACGCCGAGCACTGTTCGAAGAGGGCATTAGCTCTGGCCGTCTCTATCTCGAGTCCGACCGGCCAGGCGTGGAAGACCTCATCGACACAATCGTCGCCGGCGTCCGCAGTTCGTGCACCTACGCCGGCGCTCGCACCATCGAAGAGTTCCACGAGCGCGCCGTTGTCGGCATTCAGACCGCATCAGGTTTCGCCGAAGGTCGTCCGCTTCATCAGGGCTGGTAGCCCCCGATCCCTTGTGTGACAAGGGTCATTGTGACTGCTGACCGGCTCTTTCACGGGCAGGGAATGTTTTTTGTCCCGTAACGTTTCATGTATCGGCTCTGGGAATCCCCCCTCCCATTGAGCCGTCTGGCCGTAACAGGATCCCCCCTCCTGGCGGCCTTGCGACACCCCCGCCATCCCCCCGGCTGGGGGTGTTTGCGTTTTGCGCCACGTTCGAATCGAACGTGGCGCAGCTCAACTCAGGTGTTCCTCGAGGAACTCAAGCGTGCGCGCCCAGGCAACCGATGAGGTTTCAGCATGGAACGACGGACGTTCATCGCAATGGAAGCCGTGATCAGCATCGGCAAAGCGAATGACTTCCGTGTCGACGGGTGAGGATGCAGCAGCAACGCGTACCTGTTCGACCTCATCGATCGGAATGTGTTCATCGAGATCGCCGTACAAACCGAGCCATGGAGTCTTCAGGCGAGCCGCACTTTCGATTCCTGGCGCAAGCCCGAAACGACCTTCACCTAAACCGCCGCCATAAAACGTGACTGCTGCGCCGAGTTCACAGCGGGCGGCAGTTTCGAGCGTCACCGTTCCCCCAAAACAGAAACCCATGATGGCGGTCTGCGTCGCAGAAATATTCAGTCGATCAAGTTCTGCGAATGCTGTATCGACATCCATCTGAATGCTTTCGCGCGTCATCGTCATGATGACAGGACCGAGCTTGTCGTAATCGCTGTAACCGAAGACTTGGTCATCGCATCGATGAAAGAGCGCAGGCGCAACGGCGATGTAGCCCGCATCGGCTAACGCTTCACAGACGCGTTGAATATGACCAGTGAGTCCAAACGCTTCTTGGACGACAACAACACCACCGCGAACATCGCCAAGCGGCGTGGACACAATGACGTCCATTGGCCCATCAGCGGTGCCGAGTTGTCGCTTTTCAGTGGCGTGACTGCTCATGCGTTCCCCCTCCGCAACAACGCCATCAGGCATTGATTAGATACTGACGGACGTTAGATCGTCACCAAGAACGATGTCGCCGGAAAAGTGAGTGGCTGCAATCGCCCGCCATTCCTCTTCCTGACCCGGACCGATTCCGGGCACGTAATGAGTCAAGATCAACGTCTTCACACCCGCTTTGGTTGCTGTCTGGGCCGCCTGTTCAACCGTGGAGTGATAGTCGAGGATGTCCTGGAAACGCGGAAGCGGGAAGAGTTTCACGATGTCATCGCGCAAGACGGTCTGCACATAGGCCGTGGCCCCAGCGCAAAGCTCGTCAAGGGCCGAACACGGGATGCCATCGCCCCCAAGCACCACCGAGGTTCCTTCGTGTTCAAGTCGAAAAGCAACGGTGGGTTCCACTGGCTGATGGTTGGTGGCACCAACGCGCACAGTGACGTCACCGATCAAGAAACTGTCGCCAGGCGCAACTTCAACAACTGTCACCGCGGGCGGTTCGTTCAGGTCGTCGTGATGGGCGATTCGATAGCCAACGTCGAGCGAAAGCATTTCCATCATCTTGGTCACCACGAAGTCGAGCCCGACCGGGCCATAAATCGTGACCGGCGCCGACTCGTTCGACATGATCCAGCGCGTTGTGATGACGTCGTTGAGGTCGGTGAGGTGATCGCTATGCAGGTGGGTGACGAGAATCGCCGAAAGGGCAGCGGGGCCGGCAAACGCTCCGGCAAGTCGCATCACGACACCTCGACCGGCATCGCACAAGATCACCTGCTCACCAGCGCGCACCAAGGTTGAGGGCCCGGCGCGATTCGGATCAGGAATGGGACTGCCGGTGCCGAGAAGGGTGATGTCCATGGCGAGCCTCCACTGACTCTTGTCGAAGGTTCTGACAATAGTTGTGACCAAACATCCCTGCTCGGTGTTCGATGAAGCGGCCGAACAGCCGCCATCTACCCTCTCGACCATGACCAGCGACATCATCGATGACCGACTCATCGGGGCCCTTCATGTGCGGGCACTCACCCGAGCCGGGCTCGATCACGATGCGTCCGAGGAGCACACCGTCGTCCAAGCCGGAACCCTCGAAGCGCTCATGGCCGGTGGTTACGACGGCGATACCTCACTCGCAGAAATCCTTCGCCTCGGCACACTCGGCATTGGAACCGTTCAAGCACTCAATGGAGAACTCATCGTTGTCGACGGCCATGCGTGGTCCGCTCATGCCGACGGAACCGTGCATCCACTTGCGCCAACAGTGATGACGCCGTTTGCCGTTGTCGTTCCGTTCGCGCCGACCGGGACCACAACAGTCGAGTCGCCTCTCACATTCGATGAGCTCCACGACGCGCTTGATGCGCTCGCGCCTGACGATGCGCCTGTCATTGCTGTGCGTGTCGATGGTGTGTTCACCGATCTGATCCTTCGCAGTGTTGAACGTCAGACCAAGCCGTATAAGCCACTGCGCGAAGTTGTTGAACATCAGTCAGAGTGGCGTGTCGATCGAGCGCAAGGCACCGTCGTCGGCTTTCGCTTTCCCGATGCAACGGCCGGCGTCGAAGTTCCCGGTCATCATCTGCATTTCTTGTCAGACGATCGCAAGCTCGGCGGTCACATCATTTCGATCGCGCTTGAGCATGGCGAACTTGCCGTCGACCCATGTCATGACCTGCATGTTGAATTGCCACCAGGCATGGAACTTGGTCAGCCCGGAACAGTTGACCGTTCCGAGATCGCAAAGATCGAAGGCGGAACGAACGGCTAATCAGCCTCTAGCGAGAAGTTCCTCGAGTTGATCGAACACACTCGTGAAACCCTCGTTTGCACCACCAAGAAATTCCACTGGAAGGCCCGACTGTTCAACATCGATTCGGGTTCCACCGTCGACGGGCGTAAACGACATGATCGAAGAGAACCCTTCGGAGAATGCGGGCTCACCGAATCGGAAGTGGCTGTTCTCAACAAACTCCACGAACGTTCCAGCGTTGTGATTCGCTTCGCCGTTAACGATCATCGTGCATTCAAAACGACCGCCAACACGCGGTTCGATGACCACCGACTCAATTGGAATCTCCACCATTGCTGGCGCCCAGAACTGAACGAACTGTTCAGGAGTCATGTACGCCTCCCACACACGCTCGACAGGCGCGGCCACCGTGCGGCTGATCGTGAAAGTTCCGGTTTCTCCTGAAAGTTCCATGGCCGAAGACTACCGATCAGCGAACGAGGATGTTTCGGAACTGCCACGGATCTGATTCGTCGATGTCGTCAACGAAGAGCCCGAGTCGGCGAGTCAGCGGAGTCCAGTCGGTGTAGTGACCTTCCACTGGTCCGAGGTACGGAACCTGCACTTCGAGACAACGGACGTGATCCATTTCGTCGGTTTCGACGATGCCCTCGTTCGGGTTTTCGAGCGCCCACACAACACCGGCGAGTACTGCAGAAGAAATCTGCAAACCAGTCGCCGTGTTGTACGGGGCCAGTGCACGAGCCTCTTCGATCGAAAGTCGTGAACCAAACCAAAAGGCGTTGCGGTCGTGTCCGTAGAGCAGCACGCCGAGTTCGTCGATGCCGTCGACGAGTTCGTCTTCATCGAGAACATGCTTGGTCGACTGGTTGCGTCCGCCATTTCCGAACAATTCGTGGAACGAAAGCACCGCGTCGTTGCACGGGTGATACGCGTAGTGACAGGTCGGTCGGTACACGACCTCGCCGTTTTCATCGCGCACCGAGTAGAAGTCGGAAATCGAAAGCGATTCGTTATGTGTAACGAGGAATCCGTATTGCTCGCCAAGCGTGGGGCACCAGGTGCGCACGCGAGTTTCGGCGCCAGGAGACTCGAGGAAAATTGCTGGCGCTTCGGGGTCTGCGAATCGACGCGCGTTTTCGGGCATCCACTTTTCGTGGGTTCCCCAACCCAATTCGGCGGGTTGCAGGCCTTCAGAAATAAATCCGTCGACTGACCACGTATTCCAAAAGGTGTCGACCGGCTTCGGATTCAACACGCGTTGCGTGTCACGTTCAGCGATGTGAATGCCCTTCACGCCAACGGCCTGCATGTAACGCGACCAACCATCGCGATCAGCCGGCGCCGGCGTTTCCAACCCGAGTCCAAGTTCCTCGTTCAAACGAACAAGTGCGTCCTTCACAAACCACGACACCATGCCGGGGTTCGCGCCACAGCACGACACCGCAGTCGTTCCACCCGGTGTGCGGCGACGCTCGGCAACGGCTTGGCTGCGCAGGAACTGATTCGTGCGATCGGCGTTGTCGATGGTTTGGTTGTAATAGAGACCGGGCCAAGGCTCGACAACTGTGTCGATGTAAAGCACGTTGAGTTCGCGGCACAGACGCATGATGTCGACCGAACCGGTGTCCACCGAAAGATTGACGCAGAAACCTTGGCCTTCACCGTTCGTGAGAAGTGGCGTCAGGATCTCGACGTAATTTTCTGGCGTGAGCTCGACCTGTTGAAAGGCAATGCCATATTCGTCGGCGTACTGCTTTCGTTCTGCCAATGGATCGAGCGCGATCGCGCGCGACTTATCGAAAGCGATGTGGCGATCGAGCAGCGGCAACGTCGCTCGACCAATGGAGCCCATTCCAATCATCACAAGCGGGCCGTCAATAGCCCCGAGTTGTGCACCGCCGTGGGGCAGTGTTGAGTTGGTCATTTCATGCACCTCGCTTGAGTGTTGGCTTTAGAGACGGAGCGCAGAACTTAGTTGTTTCTGACAACACGCAAGCGACAACAAGGTGAACTGTCTGCGAGACTTTCGTCATGTCTCGACTTCTCCCCAATGACCAAGTGTGTGAGGCCTATCGACAAACTCGTCAGTCGGTATTGGATCTTCTTGATGTGACTCCAGAATCGGCGGCGACACTTGTCGTTCCGGCTTGCCCGGATTGGACCGTGCAGCAAACCTTTTCGCACCTGGTTGGCGTTCCCGAAGACCTCTTGGCTGGCCGCATGGAAGGCATCACGTCAGACGCGTGGACCAATGCACAGGTGCAACGCCATGCAGGCGAATCACTCGCTGAGTTGCGATCAGCGCTTGAAGCAACGATTCCGTCTTTCGATGAGATTTTGCCGGGCATCCCGCATCCCTCAAATTCGCAACTTGTCATGGATGCTCTAGCCCACGAGCTTGATCTTCGTGAAGCGCTCGATTTGGAATGCGAGGAATCTTCCCTCGCTCTCTCAGTCGCAAAAGCGTGGTTGCTCGGTCTGATCGAACGTCAGGATCCGTCGGCCCTCCCGGCGATCGAGGCCGATACGTGTTCAGACCTCGATCTGGTCCGAGCGCTGACTGGTCGGCGGTCCGCCGCTCAAATGGACGATCTGGGCCTCCCCGGAACCCAGATCGTGTCCGCCTTGGCCGGCACGCCGCTCAAGCCGCCGGCCTAGGCCAATAACTTCGGCCTTGAGTCTTGACATCGCGCTATCATGATGTCATGAACAAGCAGACGACGGTCCGACTCCCCGAGGATCTTGCCGACCAAGCCGAGGTCATTGCTCGAGCTCAAGGCACAAGCGTGAACCAGGTCCTCATAGATGGCCTTCTCCTCGAGATTGAGCGAGTCAAAGCCGACAAAGAGTTCATGGCGACCCTTGAACGCCTCGTTGCTCGAGACAAGGAGATCCTCGACCGCCTCGCCCAATGAGGTACCTCACCCTCGGGATTCACGAGGCGGCAACTCAAGGAACGTGAGTTCGGCTGTGCGAGGATCGTCGCCTACGGGGAGGTCCTATGGACGGTCAGGAAATGCTCGAACGGTCTGCGCGCTGGATCACCGGCGAAGAGCCGCTCGCAATGAATGGGCTGTTCAGCGAAGACGCCGGTGGCGCTGCGGTTGTTGCCGATGGCGTCGTTCTTATTGAAGCGTTCAGCAATGTCGTTGCGTTCGACACCGACGAAGGCATCGTCCTCTTTGACGTGTCGCATCACATGTCTGCACCGCAGGCGATCACAGAACTGCGAACCTGGTCGAACTCACCAGTGCACACCGCCGTCTACACCCACGGACATGTCGACCATGTCACGGGCGCGCAGGCATTCGACGCCGAAGCAGCAGCGCGCGGCGATCAACCAATTCGTTATGTCGGCCACGAGGCAATCCCCGAACGCTTCGATCGGTATCAACTGACCAACGGATACAACGGCTGGATCAACATGCGGCAGTTCCGCCTGCCTGAACCAGCGTGGCCGAGTGAGTTCATCTATCCCGAACTCACGTATCGCACCTCAACGAACCTCACCATCGGCAGCACGGAGTTCGACCTCCATCATGCGCGCGGCGAAACCGATGATCACACGTGGGCCTGGATTCCAGAAAAGCGCGCCATCTGTGTCGGTGATTTGTTTATCTGGCAATTCCCCAACGCCGGCAATCCGCAGAAAGTGCAGCGTTTCGCATGGGATTGGGCAGTTTCACTTCGCGCCATGGCGGCAATGCAACCGGAACTCCTACTTCCCGCACATGGTCCAGCCGTTGGCGGCGA
>CANGMY010000027.1 GCA_947455015.1 Microthrixaceae bacterium
GATGTTTTTGCCGGTGAGATCGCTCACTTACTTGTTCCCGTGACGCTTTTCGAAAGCATCGCGGATGCCATCACGCCAACTCACCTTGCACGGTCCGGTGAGGGCAGCGCGCTTTGTGTTGTCGGTGACAGATCCGCGAAGTGTGCCTTCCACCGGGACGGAGTTGACGACAGGATCGATGCCAGCGAGTTCTCCGATGTATGCACACCATTCCTGCACGCTTGCTGGTTCATCGCCAGCCCAGTTCACGATGGTGGCTTCGGTTGACGAGGCACCGTCGAGCAGCGCTTCAGTCTGAGAGGTGATGTCGTCGGTGTGGATCGGCATGTACATGCATGGATCCCAGCGGGTGGTGACGGCATTGCCGGCCATAAGAGCATCCATCTGCATGATGGGTAGGCCGCCGGTGCCGTCGGGACCGTACGACGCGTTCATGCGGGCAATGGTCACGGGAAGATCGAACAGTCGTGCACACGTGCGAGCAACGGCCTCCTGGGAAATCTTCGACATCGAGTAACTCGGCGCATGGGCGGCATTGACATCGCCCAACGCGTCGGTTTCCTTGAACACGTGCCATGGATCGCCGTCGACCGGTGGCTTGTAGACCGAGTGGGTCGACATCACGAGTGCGGCCTTCGCATTGCGGCAGTGATGGAGAAGAAGTCCAGTGCCTTCGGCGTTGGCGCGAATGGCAAAGTCGTAGTCGAGGCCGGCGACCTGTACGACTGCAAGATGCAGCACGTAGGTGAAGTCCGTTGGCAATTCGCTGAAGTCGGGGTCGGCAAGATCGATCGACAGCGTCTTCACGCCGACATCTTCGACCTGCTTGCGCGTGGCGGGATCACCGAAACGGGCAATGCCCCAAACCTCGTTGTCCTTGGCGAGATCGCGAGCCATGGGGAATGCGATCTGACCAGCAGGGCCGGTGATGAGGATCTTCTCGTCGCTCAGCATGTTCAGCCCTTAAACAAATCGGGGAAGCAGTTCTGGGCCATCTCGCGGAATCCCTCACGCCATTCAACGGTGGGCGTCCAGCCGAGACCGAGCAGCTTCGACGGGTCAACCGGATTCGGCGGGATGCACTGTTCGCTCACGACGAGAGGAATTTCAACTCCGGTGAGATTGGTGAGTTCAGCGGTCCACTCTTCGATGCTCACGAGTTCAGGTGCACACCAGTTGTAGATGGGAGCAGGAATTGCTGCTTGCTCGAGTAAGTAGGGAAGTGATCCGAAGATGTCGCGATCGTGCAGGAAGCAATGCGTGTTCGGTGCATCGGCGCTGATCGTGGTCGGGATTCCCATTTGCGCAAGTGTGACCATCATCTGCGGCCAACCATGACCGGGGCCATACGGAACATCGAGTCGGGCGATAACGGCGGGAACACCGAAGCGCTTCGACGCGTACTTCACTGCCGACTCTGCTGCGATCTTTGAGATCGAGTATGTCGTCATGAAGCCCATGGCGCGGTGGTTATCGCCAAGGTCGTCAGTTTCGACGTGGCTCACGTGTCCGTTTGGTTCGTACACGGCGCAAGACGAGCAATGAAAGAACGCCTTGACGCCTTTCACGCGTTCAATAAGGAGCGCGACGCCTTCAGCGTTTGCTGCGAGGTCTCGATCGAAGTTGTTCGACTTCGCGACTGCCATGTTGATGACGTAGTCGAGTCCATCGGGGATCTCATCGAACGACGCAGTTTCAAGATCAATGGCAACCGGGATTACTCCGTCGGCCTCGACCTTGGCGCGCGAATCGGCGTCGGCGAAACGTGACGTTCCGTACACGGTGTTGCCAGCAGCAACGAGGTTGCGGGCGAGGGGCCCGGCAACCTGTCCGGTAACGCCGGTAAGCAGAATTTTTGCTCCAGTGAGCGGTGCAGGTGTCATTTAGATCTTGTCCGTGAAGTCGTCGGTACCAAAGTTGGTCTGTTGGAACGGGCTCGTCCACACATGCGTGGCGAGGCCGCTTTCGTTGATTGCTTTCGCGATTTTCGCGTAACCCTTTTCCCAGCCCTTTTCGGCATCGTGGTCAAGGAAGTGGAGCTGCAGGAATCGGCGTGGACCGGCAGCAGGCCGCACAACATCGGCGGGCGCATCGTCAGAAAGGGGAATGACGGTGCCGCTGCCGACGAGGTCGGGTCCCCACTTCTTTGTGAACGCGTTCTGCAGCCAGTTCTTGCGGAACCAAGCATCCCATTCGTCGTGAGTCACGCCTTCATTGAGATCGCCAGCGACGACGACAACTCCCGGGTAGCCGTGATCGAGGCCGAGCTCGATCGTGCAGCCTTTGGGATCGCGCTGTTCGCTCCAGCGCATGTCATAAAGGAGTGTGTGGATGTGGTCGCGCTCGGCGAACATGCGACCTTGCTGGTGCAGCATGTTGACGTTGTCGACGTTCCAGCGGTTGCACTCTTCGGTCGTGCCCTTCTGCCACCAGTAGACCGCGAGGTATGACCCGGTCTTGGGGTCGGGGGTCATGTCGTTAGTGGCTTTTGAGCGCAACTTCTTCAGGCGGCGCGTGGCAACAAAGCGGTCGCCGGCGAACACGTTGGGGCCCATGAGGCAGCCCGAATAGAAGTGGTCGTGCTCGTACCAGCGGTTATAGGCGACTTCGTAGCCTTCATGAGGCTCGACCATCGTGAACAGGAAGGTCCCGACCTTTACCGGGTAGTCCTTTTCTGAAAGTGCCACGTTTCCCCCTCGGAATCTGTGAGGAGGCCACGTTACTTCCGATCAGACAGTCGATCTCCGGCGAGAGACCAACACGAGAAGGCCGCCCAGCAAGAGGCCGAGGCCGCCGATTCCGAGGAGTTGGCTGATGTCTGAGCCGGTGGACGGGAGGCCACCACCATCGGCTTCGACGATCACGGAGGCTGATGCGGTGTTGTTGTCGCCGTTGTTGTCGGGGTTGTCCGATTCGACGAAGACGGAATTGATCGCGGTTCCAGCTTCAGTGGCCCTCGCCGTGATGGTGTTCGTGGCGCTTTCGCCGACAGCGAGGGAACCAACTGTCCAGACGCCTGTTGCGTCATCGACGGACCCAGTAGAGGGCGACGAGGAAATGAATATCACCGCGCCGACGGCGTTGTCTTCAATGACAACGACGTTTCCAGCATCGCCGGGGCCATTGTTCGTGACGGTCACCGTGTAGGTGATCGTGTCGCCGATTTTGGCCCGATCGGTTGATGCAGTTTTTGTCGCTTCAAGTTCAGCAACTGGGACAACCACATTCGTGGTGGAGTCAGTAGCGGTGGACGGATCGGTTGTGGGTGTCGTGGACGATGCCGTTGCGGTGTTGATGAGTGTTCCGCCGGCAAGGGGAATATCGACGGTGTACGAAATTGTCACGATGTCGCCGGGTTCGAGATCGCCAAGTGCACACGTCATGGTCTGATTCGTCACTGTGCAGTTCTGGGGCAGGGCAATGACGGTGACATCGGTCGGAAGCGCATCGGAGACTGATGTTGAGTGAGCGGTACTCGGACCAATATTTTCGACGACAACGGTGTAATCGAGTGGTTGTCCGGCGACTGCATCGCTCACGGACTGTTTGCGTAGATAGAGGTCGGCGCTTGCGCCCACGGTGATCGTCGCTTGGGTAGTCGGCGAGTTAGTGCCCGTCGATGTTGCCGAAGCGGTATCGGTGAGAGTTGTTCCGTCAGCAAGGTCGGGGTCGGTCACTCCGACCACAGTGATAACGGCGGTGGAGCCCCCGGCGAGCGATCCAATTGCGCACGACACCGTCACCGGAGTTGAAGGGCTGACTTGGCAGTCGCCATTGTTCGAGTCGTTTTCCCATCCAATTGCAATGGGTTGGAACCCATCGGGGATGGTGTCAGTGACGACGAGGTCCGAAGCGGTTGCTGTTTGGCCGTTATTAAGGACGCCGATAAGCACCGAGTCCGTATCGCCAGCAAGCACGTTTGGCAGGACCGCGATCTTCGCAATGTCGAGGTTCGCCGGGGTGAGAGCGGCAACGGAGAGGCCAGCAATCGACGCATTGTTTGACTGGTCGTAATCGTTCGTTGTCGAAGTGACTCGCGCAGTGTTCATGTAGGAAGTCGAAGAGCCAACTGACGGAGCAAGAATGGTGATCTGAAACTGCGAGGTTGCATTCGGCTGCATGGTGCCAACTGCACACGTGATGGTTCCGCTCACGTCAGCGCAGCCATTCGGCAAGGCTCCGCTCACGGTGAGACCGGCGGGGAGGATGTCAGTAACGGTCACGCCTGAAGCAACGGCGGGGCCATTGTTTGTCGCGATGAGGGTCATTGTCGTTGTGCCGGCCGAAAGAATGTCTGCGGGATCAAAGTTCTTCTTGATCGAGACATCAGCGGCAATAGGCACCGGGGTGCTCACTGTGTTGGTGTTGAACGTGTCGGTTGCACCGAGCCCATCAGTCGCAGCGACGGTCGCGAAGTTGTTGATCGTGTTCCCACTCGCACTGGGAAGGATCTTCGCTTGGAACGTCACCTCGACGAGTTCTCCAGGGCTGATTACTACTGGCGGATTCGGCGATGTTGACGGTCGAAAGGTGAGCGTTCGAGTACCGGGGTCGTAGGTGCCCGGTGCCATTAGCGAACCGTCGACATAGTCGATACCGGCAGGAAGTACGTCAGAGACAACGACATCGGAAGTCGCGCTTCCGCCTTCATTTTCAATACCGATTGTGTAGGTCACCGTGTCGCCGACGTTTACCGGTCCAGAGGGGGTGACCGTCTTGGTGGCGAGCACACACGAAGGACTACCGAACGAAACGTCGTCAAGGAAGTTGCCAATCGTCGGATTACCTGAACCAGTCGAAACTGCCTCGAATGCGAATCGCGTAATGGTTTGGTTGGCGGGAACGACGTAGGTGCCGGTGTGGCGACCCCATCCGGCAGTGGTGTCAGAAAAAACCGCATTCTCGACACCGGGAACGCCAGGTGAACCGATGACAACGCGCATTGTGTCGGTTCCTTGTCGCGCTCGATGCGCAAGAGACCATGTAAGTGTTTGACCGGGTGTTGTCGGAAGATCTTGGTAAAGCGCTGCAGTTTGCGTCGCGTTGATCTCGGCGAACTGGCGACCTTCGAACGCCGTCACACCATTAAACGGTGTGCTCCAGATTTCGATTTTTTTATCTGTTGCCGTCGTCGACCACCCAGGCACCGTGTTGTCGAGAAGTTGGCGGTAGGTGTTGTTGGGAATGACAGGTGCTTCGAAACCGCCGTTGTCGAGTTGGCTCGGCGAAGGCGGGCAGGAGGTCGCCGCAAGCGCAGGAGTCGAAGAACTCGCGACCGACGCAACAGAAAGTGCGAAGCCGGATGCAACGAGCGCCATCGCCGTAAGAAGACGAAGCGCGTTTGACCAACGAAGAAGGGGAATCCGCATTTTCGAAGACTACGGCAGCGCCACAGTCTTCAATGGTTAGTGGTCCTACCGCTTGAGGAGCGGGCCGACCTGTGTGCCGAAGGCCTCGACCTGCTCGGCGTATTCAGCGGCGCTATCGGTATCGAACTTGACCTGAAGTTGGTTGACCTCGGCCGGGGTTTCGGCCAACAGCGCTTCAGCGATCTGTTCCGGCGAGCCGGAATAGCAGGGCTGACGGCGTTCTGATTTCGGGGTGCCGACGTAGATATAGGGAATGACCACGTGGCCGACAGCCATGGGGTCGCCGCTCTTGCCGAGCTTCTCTCGGGTGGCGAGCAAGAGGTCGAGGCCTTCACGAGTGGCGGGGCCCTGAGGCAGCCAGCCTTCATAGGCTGCGGCGCGACGGATGGCCGGCTTTGATGATCCGCCGATCCAGATCGGGGGACGAGGCGACTGCACCGGACGCGGGAGCGCACCCATGTTTCCGACGTAGGTGTTGGAAAGGGCTTCGGCAAAGTCGACGAGTGTCGAATCGGTGAGCGAACCGCGATCGGCGAACGAAACGCCAAGTGCATCGAACTCTGCTTCAACGTGCCCGGCCCCAATGCCAGCGATCGCGCGTCCGCCGGAAAGGTGGTCGAGTGTTTCGAAGCTCTTCGCCGCAGTGAGCGCGTGTCGATACGCAATCACGAAGACATGGCTCAGTAGTGCAACGTTCTCGGTTGCCGAAGCAAGAAAGCCGAGCGTGGTGAGACAGTCCTGCCACCACAGGCCCATTGCCGCGGCCTTCTCTTCAGGAATCGCGATGTGATCGCACACCGCGACGTAGAAGTAGCCACTGCGATCGGCGGCTTGCGCGATGCGCACCAGGTCAGCGGGGGTTGCACTGCCTTCCCACTTCGCGGCGTAGAGCGAACTTTGTGACTGAATCGGCAACTGCGTGCCGTAGACGAGGGTTCCTTTGGGGATTTCAAGCATGCCTGTGACGATAGTTCTTGGCTCAGAGCCCTAAGAACGAACCGCCGTCGCACACGATGGTCTGTCCGCTGACATAGCCCGAGTCGGGTCCGGCGAGGAATGCCACGACGCCGCCGATGTCCTCGGTGGGATCGCCGATTCGGCCAAGCGGTGTGCGCGCTTCGATCGCACCACGAAGTGTGGGCACCTGACTGAACGCACTTGCGAGAGCCGGAGTTTCTGCCACTGGTGCGATGCAGTTCACGCAAATGCCATCTGGTCCCCATTCGCGAGCGAGCGATTTTGCGATTGCTCGTTGCGCGGCTTTGGATGGGGAATACAGGGGGATATTTGCGCTGCCCTCAACGCCCGAGGGGGAGGTGACGAGAACGAGTCGACCTTGGTCGCTCGCTTTCAGATGGGGATACGAAAGTTGCGCGCACCAAAAACTTGCCCACGCCGATGTTCGTGACATTTGGAACCACGCGTCGGCCGGGGTTTCTTCGAGTCGACTCGCATGTCCGCCTGCGAATGCGTTGTGCACCATCACATCGATTCGGCCGTGCGACGAAACGGTTTCATCAATACACGCGGCAATTGATTCGCGTGTGGTGACGTCGGTGACGATGCATTCGGCCAAACCGCCTTCGGCGCGAATTGCGTCGGCCACCGGTTCGCCAGTTTCCGCGCGTCGTGCAGCGATCACGACATGCGCTCCGAGCGAAGCGAGTTTGCGTGCGATTCCTTCGCCAACACCTTGACCAGCGCCGGTCACAATTGCGACGCGCCCTTCGAGAGATCGATTTACATCCACAGTCCACCGTCCACGGTGAGAAGTTGGCCAGCAAGGTTGCGGGCATCGGTTGAACACAGGAACTCGACAACTGCGCCGGGATCAGCGCCGGGAACAGCGGGCGTGGCAATCGAGACGGGACCGGCGACGACAGCGTCGGCCAGAACCAGCTCGGGAGATACCGCGAGAGCGTTGACGGCGATGCCCTCGGGGCCCCATTGACGAGCGACGGACTTTGTGAGGATGTGCACCCCTTCGGCCGCTGCGGCCCAATGGGCGTAGTGATCGCCGCCTGCAAGTGCGGTTGTGGGAAGCGTCAACACGATTGCGCCCCCGTTGCCAGCGAAGGTGGTTCGGGCCTCGGTGCACGCGGCCACAGCGGCATCCATAGTTTGTTGCCAGGCAAGGTCGAACTCGGCATCGGTCAGTTCAGCGATGGGGCGGGGGACCATACGTGCAGGGTCCCATGGGGCAAACACCAGTGCCTCGTAGGGGGCGGCATCAACGAGTCCGTGGCCCCGCTCGCTGAGGGCAGTGCTGAGTTGGGCCGCCAAAGGCCCAGTACCCACGACCTTGATTCTCACGTTTGTCCCCATTCTCTTTCCCCCAGTTTGGGGGCTGTCGTGCGACATAAAATAATCAGGCGCTCCGCTTGTGTGACGCCCGTCGCCTGAGGCTATGTTTCGGGACATGGAGATCGGATACACACCAGAACAGGAAGCCCTGCGCACAGAGCTTCGCAGCTATTACGAAAATCTGCTTGATGACAAGACAGTCGAGGCGCTCTCGCACAGTCATGGCATCGGTCAGGCCACCAAAGACGTCTGGAAGCAAATGTGCTCCGACGGTTGGGCCGGCATTGGTTGGCCCAAGGAATACGGCGGTCAGGCTCGCGGCCCGATCGATCAGTTCGTGTTCTTCGACGAGTCAATGCGAGCCGGTGCACCAGTGCCGATGCTCACGCTCAACACCGTTGGCCCGACGATCATGAACTACGGCACCGATTGGCAGAAGGAATTTTTCCTTCCGCCGATCCTCGCCGGTGACATTCACTTTTGCATCGGTTACTCCGAGCCAGGTGCGGGCACCGACCTTGCTGCACTTCAGACCCGCGCTGTGCGCGATGGTGACGAATACGTCATCAACGGTCAGAAGATGTGGACCTCACTTGCTGGCGGCGCCGACTACTGCTGGCTTGCCGTTCGTACCGATCCCGACGCCAAGAAGCACAAGGGCATCTCCGTGATCATCGTTCCGATGGACACGCCCGGCATCACCATTCAGCCGCTTCGTCTTATGGGTGAGCACGACATCAACGCCACCTACTTCGACGATGTCCGTGTTCCCGCCAAGTTCCTTGTTGGCGAAGAGAACGGCGGTTGGGGCCTCATCACCAACCAGCTCAACCACGAGCGCGTCACGCTGTGTTCAAGCGGTATGCCCGAGCGTCACCTCGCCAATGTTCGCGAGTGGGCACAGAACACCATGCTTCCCGACGGCCGTCGTGTCATCGATCAAGAATGGGTGCAGATCAACCTCGCCAAGGTGCACGCAAAGCTTGAGTACTTGCGTCTCGCCAACTGGAAGGTTGCGTGGTCGGCAAGCACCGAGAAGCTGCACCCGGCTGACGCGTCAAGCGTCAAGGTGTTCGGTACCGAGTTCTATCTCGACTCGTACGAACTCCTTATGGAGGTCCTCGGACCGCGTGCGTATCTTGACGCCGACGCTCCCGAGTCGATCCTTCGTAGCCAACTCGAGGCCGGCATCCGCGGCACGATCATCCTCACCTTCGGTGGCGGAACCAACGAACTGCAGCGCGATCTCATCGCCATGTTCGGTCTTGGCTTCCCCCGCTCGGCGCGCTGAGCAGAAAGAACAGACACATGGATTTCTCATTTTCATCAGATCAAGAAGAACTGCGTGGCCTCGCCAATCGCGTTCTTACCGACCGTTGCACCATGGAACATCTCAAAGAGATCGAAGATGCCGGTGGCATCGATCTTGCACTTTGGCGTGAACTTGCCGATCTCGGCATCGTCGGAATCGGCATGCCCGAAGCCGATGGTGGCGCGGGCCTCGGTTTCGCTGAAGTAGCAATCGTTCTCGAAGAGGTTGGTCGCACTGTTGCTCAGGTTCCGGCGATGCCGGTCATGGGCATGGCTGCACCATTCCTTGCCGAATACGCTCCGGCTCACTTGGCCGGTCTCGCATCGGGTGAGCGCATCGTCACTGTGGCGTTGCACGAACTTGTCGGCGATGTGCACACGCCGTACCTGTCTGCTGCTGGTGGCGCCCTTACCGGCGTGAAGACGAATGTTCCGTTCGGCACAGTTGCCGACGGTTTCATCGTGTCGGCTGCCGATGGTCTCTACTACGTCGATGCGAAGGCGAGCGGCGTGACAGTCGAGCGTCAGGACGCAACCGACGGCATCCCCGATGCCAAGGTGACCTTCAACGGTGCCGCAGCCGAAAAGCTTGCTGGCATCGATGCGCTTGATCGTCTGATCGAATACGGCCAGACCTCTCAGTCGCTCATCATGGCGGGCGTTACGGCCAAGGCTGTCGAGATCATGTCTGACTACGTCAAGGAGCGTGTGCAGTTCGAACGTCAGATCGCAACGTTCCAGGCCGTCGCTCAGCGCGCTGCCGACTGTCGCATCGACTCCGACGCAATCAAGCTCACCGCGTGGGGCGCGGCAATGCGACTTAACGACGGACTTCCCGCCGGTGAGAACGCAGCGTCAGCCAAGTACTGGGCATCGGAGGGTGGCGCTCGTGTCGTGCGTGCGTGCACCCATCTTCACGGCGGCGTAGGTGTCGATCGCGACTACCCGCTGCACCGCTACTACCTCTGGGCCAAGAAGCAGGAACTGTTCCTCGGTGGAACAACGCAGAGCCTGCTGCACCTCGGCAAGTTGCTTGCAGACACTCCCGTCTGAGTAACAACAGTCTGAAATGAAGAAGGCCCGGGCAACTGCCCGGGCCTTCTTCATTTTGTTCTTCGAACTTGTCTTGCGATTGGAACTGCGGGGTTACGGCAGGACGGTGTAGGTGTCTTTGCCGCTCTTCAAGACCGTGCCCGGGGTGGCGCCAGTGGCTTGACCGTTAATGATCACGGCGGTTCCATTCACGAGAACTCGTTCGATGCCGTAGGAATCGGCGGTGAGTCGTGAACAGCCGCCAGGCAGGTCGGCGACCATATGCGCGTTTTCGGAACCGATCGTTGCGGGATCAAACACGACGATGTCGGCGTTGCTGCCTTCAACGAGGGTGCCGCGATCGACGAGACCAAATAACTGTGCAGGCTTTTCAGTAATGAGCTGCACGGCACGTTCAACGGAGATGAGCTTGCGACCGTTGATCATGTCGCCCAAAAAGCGTGTTGGGAATGTCGCACCGCACATACGGTCGAGGTGTGCGCCTGCATCGGAACCACCGATCATGACGCGCTCGTCGTTCCACGCCTCGACGCGCATGCGCCATGACTCTGGATCCTTGTCCTTCGGAGCGGGCCAAAGAACGGTTTGCAGTTCGTCGGCGATGACGATGTCGAGCAGCGTGTCGAACGGTTCGGTGCCACGTTCAGCAGCAATGTCGGAAACGGTGCGATTTGAAAGCCCAGCGTTTTCCGGCGAGAACGTGTCGCCGATGACGTAGTCCTCCCAATCGGCGATACGGCGGTAAACGCCTGCTTCTTCGGACCTTGAAGCGGCAAGAAGCTTGGCGCGAACTTCAGGATCTTGTAGGCGCTTGATGCGCTCAGGGATTTCGCAACGAAGTGTTTCTTCCCATTTTGGAAGCAACCAGATACCGCAGAAGGTTGCGAAGTTCATGTTCATGGGAACGAGTACTGGCATGGTGAGGGCAACGACGCGGCCGCCCAATTCCTTGGCGCGGTCATAGGCCTCAACCTGACGGCCAACACGATCGGGTTCGCGGCTGTCGATGGTGAGAACGTTCCAGTTCATGACGCGCTGAGCTGCGGCACTCAATGTTGCGAGCAGTTCGATTTCGTCGTCAGCGAAACGATCGAGACAACCGGGAACGATGCCTTCGAGGCTGGTGCCTTCGTGCTTGCCGACCTCAGTCGCCATCGCGAGCATTTCTTCTTTGGATGCCCATCGGCTTGGCACCGGTTGTCCGTCGCCATCGCTGTGGCTGCCCGAGGTTGTAAACGACCAGCCCAGCGCACCAACTTCGATGGCCTTGCGGAGTTCCGCAACCATGGCTTCGATCTGTTCGGGGGTTGCTTCGCCACCAACGGACTCGGGGCCCATGACGTAGCGGCGGATGGCGCAATGTCCGGCCATCCAGCCCGCATTCACCGAAATGCGATTCTCGAACTGGTTGAGGTACTCCTCGAAGGTTTCCCAGTTCCAGTTGATCGTCTTGAGAGCGGGAAGAGGCATGCCTTCGACGCGGCTCATCATTTCTTGCAGGTACTCGGCTTCAGCGGTGGTGGGTCGAAGGGGGGCGAGGGTAAATCCGCAGTTGCCGGCGATCACGGTGGTGACGCCGTGGTTGGCCGACGGTGACGCGCCTGGATCCCACAGAAGTTGCGCGTCGTAATGGGTGTGGGCGTCGATAACGCCGGGCATGACCATGCGGCCAGTTGCATCGGTGACGATGGTGGCATCGCCATCGACCTGACCGATCGTGACGATCTTGCCGTCACGGATACCGATATCGGCGATGCGAGCCGGGGCACCGGTGCCATCGATGACTGTTCCGCCCTTGATGACCTCGTCGTACGTTGCGTCGGACACTGCGACCACCTCTCGTCGGCCACA
>CANGMY010000028.1 GCA_947455015.1 Microthrixaceae bacterium
GTCCACACCAGGTGCATAGACCTCGATATCGAATGTGCGAGCCGACGAGTTACCAATGTCGCCGGTACACAGATCGAGCACTCGGTAGGTGAGTCCGAGTGCGCCGATGAGGCCTTCGGCGCGGGCAAGAAGTTCTTCATGCAACGCCGGTGCTTGTTCCGGCGTGGCGTAGGCAAGGATCTCGACCTTGTCGAACTCATGAACGCGCAACAAGCCACGAGTGTCACGGCCAGCTGAACCGGCTTCACGACGGAAGCATGCGGTTTGTGCCATGAGACGCATCGGTAGATCGGCACCGCGGAGGATTTCGTCACGAGCTAAGGATGTGAGCGGAACTTCAGCAGTGGGGATTGCCCAAAGATCATCGCGCTCGAGGTGATACGCGTCGTCGATGAACTTCGGAAGGTGCCCGGTGCTCACCATCGTGTCGGTGAGGACGACCGTGGGCGGACGAACTTCTTCGAATGCATCGGCGTTGCGATCGAGTGCGACCTGACACAACGCACGCGACAAGGTTGCGCCTTGGCCACGGAACATCGTGAACATTGCGCCCGACATCTTCACGGCCCGTTCCAAGTCAAGAATGCCGAGTTCGGTACCGATATCCCAGTGAGGAATGCGCTGATGCTCTGCCCACGCGAACGGGTCGTCGCCAACTCCGACGCGCTTCACTTCAACGTTGTCGGCCTCGCTCGCTCCATCGGGACAATCGGGCGAAGGAAGGTTGGGGATGTGCAGCAGAAGGTCGCGGATCTGCGCGCCGACCTCGTCGGCCGCGGCGGCAACCTCGCGCTCGCGATCTCCGAGTTGGCGGCTTTGTTCCTGCAGCGCTTCGGCCCCGGCGGTATCGCCATCCCGCCGCAACAGACCGACCTCTTTGGACAGACCATTGACCTGAGCCCGCAGATCGTCACGCTCTGCCGAGATCTGACGGCTCTTTTCGTCGAGTTCAGCAACTTGAGCGAGGTCGCGCAGGGCGCCTTCGTCGCCACGACGGGCGAGCGAGGCGCGGACAGCGTCATAGTCAGAACGGATTCGGCGTACATCGATCACGGTTCTGAACCGTAGTCGTCGGCCCGGTAGCGTCAGATCGTGGTTTCCCCTGAGTCCCAACCAGCGATCGAGGTCACCGACCTCACCATTCGCTACGGCGATCGTGTTGCGGTCAATGCCCTGTCCTTTGTGGCCATGCCCGGACAGATCACCGCCCTTCTCGGGCCCAATGGGGCGGGAAAGACCTCCACGGTCGAGACCCTCGAGGGCTATCGCCGCCCCACCTCAGGATCAGTGCGGGTACTCGGCCTCGATCCCGTTGCTGAACATCGCCAACTCGTCGCCCGCATCGGCGTGATGTTGCAGTCCGGTGGAGTGGCGACCGGCATGCGACCGGCAGAAGCGCTCCATCTCTTTGCGTCGTATTACGACGACCCCATCGATCCCGATGAACTTCTCGACCTCGTTGGTCTTGCTGATCACCGCTCCTCCACCTGGCGATCGATGTCCGGCGGCGAACAGCAGCGACTTTCGTTGGCCCTCGCCCTCGTTGGTCGGCCCGATGTTGCGTTCCTCGACGAACCAACAGCGGGGATCGACCCAGCTGGTCGTCAACTCATTCGACGAGTGATCGCTGATCTTCGCGATCGTGGTGTGGCGGTACTGCTCACGACGCACGATCTTGAGGAGGCCGAGAAACTCGCCGACCACGTCGTCATCATCGATCACGGTGTTGTGCTTGCCGACGGAACTCCCACAGAACTGATGCGCGCCTCACAAGGCGACGATGTTCGATTCGGCGCACCTTCAGGACTCGATGTGTCATCGCTTGGCGAGCGCATCGGCGCTGTCGTCACCGAAGTCTCCCCCGGCGAATACCTCGTTGCTTCTGCGGCCACGCCATCGATGGTTGCCGCGATCACCGGGTGGTTAGCCGAAAAAGATCTTCCGCTCGCTGATCTGCGCGCCGGTCGACAGCGACTTGAAGACGTCTTCATGCGACTCACAGCCGATGCAAACGCGAACACACCTGCGCCTGTGTCCTCTCGTCGACGGAGGTCTCGTCGATGAAAGCGTTTCTCTCCCAGACTCGATCCGAGTTGCGCCTCAGTCTTCGCAACGGCGAACAACTACTGGTCAACATCGCGATTCCGCTGCTACTGCTCGTGTTCTTCTCCGCGGTCAAAGTCTTGCCGATTCCTACTGGCGTCGAGAAACGTGTTGACTTCCTTGCTCCCGGAATCATTGCGCTCGCCGTGATGTCCAATGCGATGGTGGCACTCGCCATCAGTACCGGTTTTGAACGCCACTACAAAGTGCTGAAGCGACTCGGTGCGACGCCACTCGGCCGCGGTCGATGGGTTCTCGCAAAGATCGGCATGGTGAAGATTCTCCTCATCCTGCAGATCGCCCTCATCGTGATCGCCGCGTTCCTTCTCGGTTGGAATCCCGGTGGCACTCCGTGGCTCGCAATTCCTGCAGTGATTCTTGGCGCCTTCGCATTCGGTGGAATCGGCCTACTGATGGCAGGAACACTCCGAGGAACCGTCACGCTCGCGCTTGCCAACGGCCTCTATCTCCTCTTGCTTTTGCTCGGCGGAATGATCATTCCATTCAGTGAAATGCCCGGTTTCTTGGGGACAATCGGCAGAGTCCTGCCATCGGGAGCGCTCAGCCAAGTTCTGCAGTCGTGCCTTCGAAGTGGTGCACCGTCTGCTGGTTCGGCATGGATCATGCTTGCAGTGTGGGCAGTTCTCGCCCCACTCGCTGCAGTGAAGTTCTTCCGCTGGGAGTAACGAAGTTCGTCACGACATCGGGAGTGGAATCAACCGAAAGACCGTGACAGCGAATCCGGCCAAAACGTAAATCGCCAGAAGTGTCCATGCGACTGGTAAGGCGATACGAGGCAAGAGGAACAGCGCGACAAGCCAACTCCCGATCATCACGGCAATCGAAGTTTCGATTACTCGAGCCCACCAAACCGTTCGATTGTCGTGCGCTCCGGAAATGAACTCAACTTCGCCGAAGTCCGAGAGCAGCGGTTTCGACGGTTGTTTGGCGCGCCCACCAATGGTGATGTCGTCGTTGGAACGTCCCCATTGTTCCGAGGTTCCGAATAACGCCCCCGCAAACGCGAACGTATACACCGTGTCGAGAAAGAGATTCAGAAACAACTCCGGTAGCACCACGACTGACGTGAGTAGTCCTCGCCACCCGCCTTTGCGCACCGACCAGGTTTGTTCGACCACATACGTAATTGCCACCGTCACCCAGAGAGGAACAAAGGCATCGACTCCGGCTCCAGACGTCAATGCCATCACGAGTGTCACGACATAGAACGGCACGAAGACCACGCCGATATAGGTGAGCGCTTGTCGATAGATATAGGGGAACGTATGGCGTCGAAGACGGTGAGCAATGATGTTTTCGAGTGCACCTCGCTGCCAACGACGACGTTGTTGATACAACAATTTCCAGTTCGGCATCATCGCGGTGAACACCAAACATTCCTGCGGAGAAATTGTCCGGTAACCAAGCGCTTTCAGACACAGCGTCAGTTCATTGTCTTCCGTAAGCGCCGACGTGTCGTACACGCCTTCTGAGCCACCGTTATCGGGCAAGGTGCCAGTTCTTCGACCTTCAACCACTGCCCGGAGCGCCCCGACAGCAAAGACAGAACCTGTCCCCGTCATCACCAACGCGCGTCCTTGTCGTCGACCAAGATGACGCGCGTATCGCACGTACTCGTTGCTCTGGAGTTGGCGAACCATGTTCCAGTCATCGTCGTCTGCAGTGAAGATGCCCCCAACGCCACCGACGGGCTTTCCTTTTTGTTCACGCCACAGCCGTGTCGTGGTTGTGGCAATGAAATCCTCTGACAGTTGCGTGTCGGCATCCATCAACAAAACCGCGTCACTCTCATCAAGCGTCGGCAAAATTTCCGCGAGCGCGAAATTGAGAGCACCTGCTTTTCGATGATGATTCCCGACGGTTTCCACGACCGATGCGCCGGCGGCCAACGCAACGGAGATCGTTCCATCCGTGCAATTGTCGGCAACCACGATCACTGCGTCGACTTGACGGGTTTGATTCGCAAGAGATCGCAACGTACGTGCAAGACGATCTTCTTCGTTGTGAGCAGGAATGATGGCGATGACAAAGCGAACCAGGTCTGGCTGAGCGGTGACCTGTTCTCCAATCGGGCGCTCTCCCCGATTCAGTCGATGCGAAGGCTGCGGTACGAACCCCCGCACAATTTGTTGCGCAGACTCAAGAGGGGTCGCGACAGGACCATACCCACCGGATACGGGATCAAAACTGGTACGAGGTGGTGTCGCTCCCGAATCACTCAATCGGGTTCGCCAATAGTCGTGCTGCGTCGTAGGAAATGTCTCGATTCACAACCGATGTCGCCACATCGATCAATCGCGTACCGGTGCGCTCGCCCGCTCGACGTAACTGCACAAAGGCTTCTTGTGCATCAATGCTGAATCGCTGGGAAAGAACGCCTTTCGCCTGTTCGATGGTGTTGCGCTCTTCGACCACCAAGCGAAGCCGACGCGTGACAACAACTTCGTCTTCACGAGGGTCAGCCTGAAGCAATGCAATCGTTGCGGCATCGGCCAATGCCTGGGCAACGGCCAACTCGTCAGCACGAATCGGTTGATTCGCAAACAAATTCAGTGCACCAACAACGATTCCGCGAGCCGCAAGAGGAACGGCATACACCGCGACATACCCCTGTTCGCGTGCTGCCGTTGCGAATCCGGGCCACGGACCGTTTGCAGAAAGCTCCGTGTCAACCACCGCAGTTCCGGTCCGGCAGCATTGCAAACACGGTCCTTCAACGTTCTGCACTTGGAAGAGATCAAGTAAGTGCGCGGAGTGATTGGACGATCCAATGACCTCGAGTTCGCCCATCGGATCGATGACCAAAATCCCGCATGCGGCAACGGTCAATACCGTGACACATCGCTCGGCCAACATGGAAAACACTTCCACCATGTCTTTTCCATCGTTCACCGATCTCGCAAGATCAACGAACGCCGATGCCAATTTCGATGCATCAGGCAGATCAAACGTTGATTCAGTTGATGTCGTCATTGCTCTTCCTCTTTATAGAACGCCAGCTCTCGAGAGATGACTGATCGTGCAACGGAGTTCACGGATTGTTCGTTGGAGTAGGCGTAGGCCCGCAAGCGAACCAGCGCTTCAATAATGGAAACATCGAGTTGCTCTGACACCATTCCGGCCGCAAGTTGAACTTGCGATTGATGAGTGATTCCTGGCGAAAACGCATCGGCAAGGTCACCAGGAGTTGCTCCCGCCTGTTCTTGTAGCAATGCCATCGTGGCGAGTGAGGCAAGCACTAAACCATCGGCGTATTCCGCGGCAGTGAGTTCGCCAGGTTCTCGGCGATACGCACTCATCACTCCAAGCCTGGCTTCACCCACACGCAGTGGAAAGGCGAAAACCGCCAACACATCGTGGCGAACTGCAACTGGCGCAAACGCTGGCCATTTCCGAAGGGATTCCGGTGAGGCCATATCGGGCGCCATCACCGGCGACAGGGAATCGATCGCCCGAAAGCTGGGGCCGTCGCCAAGGGAAAACTGTTGTTCATCAAGCGCCACCGCCGCGTCATCTGACCCTTCGATCCAACTTGTGGTGCGGTTGACGACAAGCGCAAGGCTGGCATCGTTTGCTGCGAGTAGTTCGGCAGCGACAACACAGACGCGTCGCCCTATCGGCAACGAAGAATCGATCTGTTCGATCTGCTCAGCTATCCGTCTCCACCGATCGCCGGTCACATACTGCGATTCGTAGGACCCGGACGTGCTGTCATTTCTTCACCGTACTCGCGAGCAAAGCGGAAACGCCTGCTTCAGACCAACCTGCAACAGGTTCACACCAGTGCCGCTCCTGTTAGTCGGTGTGTGGTGCCGCCGTTCGCGGCGCGTCAACCGGTGAACCATCAAGACCACCGTGCTCGCCTTCTTCCCATTCGAGAATCTCGCGTTCGGAAAGGGAAAGACCCTGACGTTCCGCTTCTTGATGACGCGCCGCCCACCGAAAGAACATGCTGGCGATAATCGCCCACAAGTAAATGGTTTCCAGCACTTTCATGATCATGCCGGCCGCAATTTGGTCGTCCATGACCGAAATTCCCCACAACCGAACCGGTTGGTCGTAGGAGCTGTACACCGGGTCGCCGGCGTTCACGAGCCACGCGGCAGGAAGTGTGGGAATGATCGACTGCGCAAACAAATACACCATCTGTGCGGGCAACGACAGCCGCAATTCCGGCCACGGCCCACAAACCGGTAACCACATCAACAACGCCGTGAGCACAAAGATCACATGCGCGCCGAAATGAAATGGTCCGTTTGTGGTCGCGGTGTTGACGAAGACCTGCCAGTGACTCAAAAGATTCCAGGCGTTAAAAATGCCCCAAGCCAATACGGGCTTGGCAAGGAATCGAATGACGTGCCAGGTGCGCCCGTCGGAACGCACCAACAATTCAGCCAACCAACTTGGACAGGACAACAAGAACAGGGGCGGAACCACAAGCGTCAGCAGTAGATGCTGGAACATGTGTCCTGAATACAGCCGTTGCTCGGCAATGTCATGCAGTGGCCACACCGTTGCTGCGGTCATGAATGCCAACGCCGCCCAGAACGACACAACTTGGCGTCGGCTCACAATCTGTGTCCCCGGTTCGACCACCTTCGGGCCAATCACACGCGCGACGTAGATGCCCCCGCACGCGATCGCGAAAACGAGTCCCCAAACTTCCCAATGGGGAGTAAACGATGGGAACTCGCCCGCAATCATTTGCGTCATCGTCGGTCAATCATGGACCGACCGGCCTCAGCCGTGTTGGCCGTGGAACCAGATACGGAAAGTCGACAACATTGCGATGTAGACCACCACCGCAAGAACCAGACCCATATAGAAGATTCGGGTGAGGATCGGTTTATCGAACTTCAGATGCATAAAGACGTAAACGATCGTGAAGAACTTCACGGCCATGAGAATCATGAGAACAGGAACAACGAGTTCATCGGCCCATACGGGGAAGTCTGGGAATGCGTAGGTGGCAATTTCCACCAGCGTGACCACACCGAGGAAGATCGCCGTGAGGACGTAGACCTTGTCGCGCGAGTAATCCTTTACAGCACCATCGAGCACGGTGGTGGGCACATTGTCATGTGAAGTAACGGTCATGTGATGGTCCTCGATCAGGAAGGGATGAGGTAGACGACGGCGAAGATGACGACCCAAACGACATCAACGAAGTGCCAGTACAGACCGACGATTTCGACGGTCTCAGACCTGTGCTCTGGAATCTTTCCTCGGAGCGAAAGTAACACGAGCGAAACCAGCATGATGATGCCGATCGTGACGTGGATGCCGTGGAAGCCAGTGAGTGTGTAGAACGCTGAGCTGAATCGGCTGGTGGTGAAGCCGAGGCCTTCGCGAACAAACACGGTGAACTCGTAGATCTGACCAGCAATGAACGTTGCGCCGAGAACGGCGGTGGCGCCGATCCAGACACGCATGCGCTGATGCTCGCCACGCTCGATCGCCGAAACGGCCAACACCATGGTGAGCGACGACATAAGCAGCACGAACGACGAAGTCGATGTGAACGGAATGTCGAAGATCTCGTGTGGCGTGGGGCCCTCGAGCGGGTGCTTGTAGAGCAGGTAAGTGGTGATCAGTCCGCCGAAGAGCAAGCACTCGGACGCCAGGAACAACCACATGCCCAACTTGGTGTTGGAAATGCCGGTGTTGGTATCGGCGTCGATATGTGCGCTTGCCTGATGCGCATCGGCATCAGCAATCGTCGGACGGGAGGTGAGTGTTTCAGCCAACGGTCTCGACCTCCTTCACTGCATCAGCGGATGCGGGAACCGCAGCATCGCCACCATCGGAGGCGTGTGCTTCGGGACCATGATCGTCGTGAGCTGCATCGGGATCGTCCGGCGGTTCCATGACCCAACCGTAGATACCAGCAACCACGATGACGGCGCCGATGAGCGCAAGCCACAAGCTGAAGATGACGCCGTAGGCAACGATCGGCAGACCGAAGGCCAACACGAGCGGCCAGTACGACGGCGACGGAAGGTGAATGCCCTTGCCATCGGTGCGCTGCTGCGCAACCTCGGCGGTTGATGCGATGCGAACGAGCTTGCCGTCCTTGGTCTCGCCGTACTTGCGATACCAGAAATCGTCGACACGAGTAACGCTCGGGATTGGATCGAAGTTGTAGACCGGCGTCGGCGACGGGACCATCCATTCGATGGTGCGGCCGTCCCACGGATCCGGTCCGACGGGCGGAAGGTTCTTTGCCTTCACCTTGCTGTAGAAGATGTTGAACACGAACAACGCGATGCTGCTGGCAAGAGTGAAAGCGCCGATCGTGGCGACCTTGTTCCAGAATTCGAAGCCGTAGCCAGGGTCGTAGGTGTAGATACGACGGCTCATGCCCTGCAGACCGAGAACGTGCATCGGGGCGAAGGTGAGGTTGAAGCCAAGAAGCATCAACCAGAAGTTCGCTTTACCGAGACTCTCATTGAGCATGTAGCCGAATGCTTTCGGCCAGTAGAAGTAGAAGCCGGCCATGAAACCGAAGAACGCGCCACCGAAGAGCACGTAGTGGAAATGAGCGACGATGAAGTAGGTGTCGGTCTGCTGTGAATCCATCGGAGCGACCGAGTGCATAACGCCCGACAGACCACCAATGGTGAACATCGTGACCAGGCCGATCGAGAACAACATCGGTGAAGAGAACTTCAACTTGCCGCCCCACATGGTGGCGGTCCAGTTCAAGATCTTCACCCCGGTCGGTACTGCGATGAACATCGTGGTGAGCGAGAACGTGGTGACAGAGATCGGGCCGATACCTGAAACGAACATGTGGTGCGCCCACACGCCCCAGCCCATGAAGCCGATGGCGATACCCGAGAAGACGATGAATGGGTAACCAAAGATCGGCTTACGAGCGAAGGTCGGAAGAATTTCAGAAACCAAACCGAATGCAGGAAGGATCATGAGGTACACCTCGGGGTGACCGAAGATCCAGAAGAGGTGCTCCCACAAGAGCGGGTTCGCGCCCTTGGCGACATTGAAGAAGTTGGCGTGGAACCCGCGATCGAGCATGAGCAGAATCTGCGCCGATGTGAGAACGGGGATCGCGAACAGAAGGAGGAACTGAGAGACGAGCGCCATCCAGGTGAAGATCGGCATTCGCATGAGCGTCATACCCGGAGCGCGCATGTTGAGCACCGTGACAATGAGGTTGACCGCACCGGTAAGCGAAGCGATACCGGTGATGATCAGACCAAGGTTCCAGAAGTCGATGCCATGAGTTGGCGAGAAGATGACGCCACTGTTCGGGGCGTACATGAACCAACCGCCATCAGCACCGCCACCCAGCAACCAACTGGAGTTGATGAAAATGCCACCGGACAGGAACGCCCAGAAACTGAAGGCATTAATTCGGGGGAACGCAACGTCGCGTGCGCCGATCTGCAATGGAATGAGGTAGTTGGCGAATGCAGCACCAATCGGCATAACGACGAGGAAGACCATCGTCGTGCCGTGCATTGTGTACACCTGGTTGTAAAGGTTTGCGCTGAGCAGAGAACCACGCGGGGCCCAGAGCTGCATACGAATAAGCAGTGCCTCAGAGCCGCCAATCAGCAAGAAGAAGATTGCTGCGGCGCCGTACATGATGCCGATCTTCTTGTGATCGACACTGGTGAACCATGAACGAACGCCGGTCTCGGCCGTCGGGCGCGTGAAGACGCCAAGCGGCTTACTGGTTTCGGCGGATTCACCCGACGGGAGGGCGAGGGGGCGGTCTTCAGTTAGTGCCATGACCAACTCCAAAGAATGTGGTGCGGGTGTTCATCACGTTGCTCAGTTCAGCGTCTCGAGGAATGCGACCAGTTGGTCGATCTGCTCTTCGGTGAGATTCAGGTTCGGCATGCCGCGTCCGCCCTGCGGGTACATCGGCTTCAGGGCCGGGGCATTGCGCAACCACGCTTCGAGCGTGACTCGATTCACGGTGGCTGTATTGACCGTGCCACCGGTGAGTGCCGCGCCCGGATCGCCAGCAGCTGCGACATCGCTCATTGGCAATGCCGAACCATCGGAACTTACGGGTTCATAGAGATTGAAGATCGAACCAGCGAAGGTTCCACGCGTCATGAGATGGGTGAGGTTCGGAGCAACACCAGACACAAGTGGCGGCTTGGTCTCCTTCATCTTCACGTCGTTGATGCCATTGATCACATGGCACTGAGCGCAAAGTGACTGCCACACCTTTTTACCGGCGAGTGCGGTGGGATCGGTGGGATCGGCAGCGTGATCCTTGAGCTGGTTCTTGACCCACGCGTCGTAATCGCTCGAAGAAACTGCACGAACAAGCATGCGCATGTTGGCGTGTGAAAGACCACAGAACTCGGTGCACTGACCGCGGAAGATGCCGGGTTCATCGGCCTGCAACTTGAGCGGGCTGCGAAGACCGGGAACGGCGTCCTTCTTGCCATTGAGGCCAGGAATCCAGAACGAGTGGATGACATCGTTCGAGGTGGTCGTTACCTGAATCGGTTTACCTGCAGGAATGACCATTTCGGTTGCGGTCGTGATGTCTTCAGGACCGTCGTAGTTGCCGTCGTTGTTGACGTCGTACTTGTACTGCCACCACCACTGCTGGCCAGCGACCTGCACGTTGATGGAGTTCGGCTCTTTGCGATTGAGATTGATAAGCGTCATCACCGTGCCGACAGCAATTCCAGCGAGGATGAGAGCGGGGAGAATTGTCCAGCCGATTTCAAGTGTGGTTTTGCCGTGAATCTGTGACGGGAATTCATCGGGATCGGCGTCTTTGCGTTCACGGTATTTCCAGCTGATGAAGACAACCGCACCGAGAACAAGAACAAAAACAATTGCAGCAATTGATGTCACCGGAACAAGCAACTTCTGAATGCTCTCGGACGACGGGCCCTGAGGATTCAGGCTGGTGAGCGGCTTACCGGCATTCTGGAAGGAGTTCACGATCAGTGCCGCGAACAACACGACGACGAGCGTGAACGAGATGACCGCCAGAATTCGGACAATTTTCGGAAGGCGCTGCATTTACTCTCCTCGAGAGGCGGGGACGAACCCGCTCCGGAGCGAACGAACCGATGACACAAGGCCTCGGTCACTGGAACTGCTGAAGTGCTGAACGGTGTGAACGAAGTGTTCACCAGTCTGAGCCAAACGCGCCAACCGGGCGGAAGATTCCGCTCGGGTCAGCAACGAACGTGAGCGACGCTCGCTCATGCGGTCGTTCCGCCCTGAATCACGATGGGCGCACCGGGAGAAACCGGTGCAGCGCCTTCGGTGGTGTGAGCGCTTGGGTCGTGATGTTCGAAGTCGCGCTCACCAACGACCGCACCAGCAATACCGGCAGCGATGATGGCAATGGCGCCGAGGACGACAACCGCCGTGGTGACCCACTTGGCCGAGGACGGCTTCAGGGCAAGGAGCACCGCTACGAGGAAGAAGACCAGGGCAACGAGGCCAAAGACCCATACCGAACCGACCTTCGAGACCGAAAGAAGGACTCGGGAAAGACCGATAGCGACCAGGCCGATAAGCAGAATCGAGATGACCGGTACCCGGAACGGGTCGATGAAACGGTGGTAGAGCTCGGCATTGGTGTGATCGTCGCCAGTGGCTCGCTCGGCCCATGTGCGAACGGTCCAGGTGAAGGCCACAACCAAAAGCAC
>CANGMY010000029.1 GCA_947455015.1 Microthrixaceae bacterium
CCAGTCATTTGGTAGAGCGGACGCACTTCAACGCCAGGCGCATGCATATCGAGCACGAAATAGCTGAGGCCCTTGTGCTTGGGCACATCAGGATTCGTACGCGTCAGCAGCATGCCGTAGTTCGAGGTGTGCGCAAGCGTGGTCCACACCTTCTGACCGTTGACGATCCATTCATCGCCATCACGAATCGCACGACTTGGAATACCGGCAACATCAGAGCCGTGCGTTGGCTCCGAGAACAACTGACACCACACATCTTCGCCAGTGAAAATCTTGCGAATGTGCTTTTGCTTCAGCTCTTCGCTGCCGTACGCAAGAACAGTTGGTGCTCCCATACCAATGCCAATCGGATTGATACGCAGATCTTCGTAGGTGACGCCATACGTCCGTAGGACGCCATCAATAACGGCTTGCTGGCCACGATTTCCCCCAAGGCCGCCGTACCCCTCAGGAAAATGCACCATGGCGAGACCGGCGTCGTACTGCTTGCCACGAAACGCAAATTGATCGTCGAGGATGTCGCGGTTTTCCTCGACCAATTCCTCGGTGCGCTTCGCCAGATCCTGATCTTCGTACATGCGTCCTCGCAGCTAGTAGAGAGTCAACTGCAGCGAGCGCTGGGTGCCTTGGCCGCCAACCCGCCACAGGACTGCATCGTGTCACTTGAAACGCTGCCTAACCAGCCAAAGGTGCTCACCACAACGCCGAATCGCGGGTACGAGACCGCGATTCAAGGAATCTCATGGGGGCTACCTCCAACTCACTACGATCAAGGCACCCCGGGCAGTCCGGACCAAGCGGATTGAGAGCACCCGAATGAGCGTCGAGCTTCTGCATCGGATCCAGTTCGCACTGACCGTCACGTTTCACTTCATCTTTCCGCCGCTCTCCCTTGGCGTGGGTCTGATCCTCATCATTTTTGGGATCAGGGCCGTCCGCACCAAGGACCCCAAGTGGCGCCAGCTCTCGACCTTCTGGGTGAAGATCTACGGGCTCATCTTTGCGATGGGCATCGCCACCGGCATCGTCCAGGAATTCGAGTTCGGCACGAACTGGTCCCAGTACTCAAGGTTCGTCGGCAACATCTTCGGAAGCCTTCTTGCTGCGGAGGGAATCTTTGCCTTCATGCTTGAAGGCGGATTCCTCGGACTCATGCTTTTCGGCGGAACGCGTCTCGGAAACCGCATGTGGCTGTTCGCAACCACCATGGTGGTCACCGGCGCAACCTTCAGCGCCACATGGATTGTCATGGCGAACTCCTGGATGCAGACACCACAAGGATTTGAAATCAGGGACGTCGGTCAAGGCCCACAAGCCTTTATGACAAGTTTCCAAGACGTCGTCTTCACGCCATCTTTCATTCCGCGCATCCTTCACGTGATTGCGGCCTGTTGGATGGTCGGCTCATCTCTAGTGCTCAGCGTTGGCGCCTATTACCTCCTGAAGAAACGACATGTTGAACTCGCGAAGACCATGATTCGCGTCGCACTACCGGTCTTCACCGTGGTTGCTCTCTTACAGGTCGCCGTGTTTGGTGCAAACCAGGCCACCGAAGTCGCGACAAATCAGCCGGCCAAGTTGGCCGCAATGGAAGGCCTCTACCAAACCGAATCCTGCGCACCGATGTTCCTGCTTGGTTGGACGAACCCGGACGAAGAAAAAACGACGGGAATTCATATTCCGTGCTTGCTTAGCTTCCTCACTGACAAGAGCTTCGACGGAACTGTCACCGGGCTCGAAGCAACGCCGCGTGAGGATTGGCCCAATACCAACCTTGTTTTTCAGGTGTACCACATCATGATCAACCTAGGGATGCTGTTCATTGCGATCGGACTGGTTGCGTGCGGGTTCTGGGTGTGGAAGCGAAAGATTTGGAATCAGCGCTGGCTCCTTTGGATACTCGTGTCCTCAGTTGTACTCACCGAAATCGCCACCGCTACAGGTTGGTGGACTGCAGAGTTCAGTCGCCAGCCTTGGATCGTCTGGCAGGTGCTTAAGACAACCGATGCGTATTCGCCAAATGTTTCGTTCGGCCAGGTCGTCTTCTCAATCGCGATGTTCATCATTCTCTACATCATCGTGTTCGTGGTCTTCATTCGACTTCTTGATCGACGGATCAAAGAAGGACCACCGCCACCGGTTGACGAAGGCGACACTGCTTCGCTCCCCGATTCGTTCGGCGAGATCTTTCGTCGTCGTTCACGAGTTTCAAGCGGAGGCGACTGATCATGTGGCTGCAAACGACCTGGTACGTCCTCTACATCGCCATCATCAGCGGCTACGTCATTCTTGACGGATTCGATCTCGGCGTCGGGATGATTTCGCCGTTTATCGCCCACAACGATCATGACCGGCGCATCCTTCTGAATTCGATCGGCCCGGTATGGGACGGCAACGAGGTGTGGCTCGTGCTCGGCGGCGGTGCCCTCTTTGCCGCTTTCCCTCTCGTCTACGCGTCGCTGTTTAGCGGTTTTTACCTTGCGATGATGCTCGTACTGCTTGTACTCATCATGCGAACGGTGGCCATCGAATTCCGCTCGAAACGCCCCGAGGCATGGTGGCGGTCATTGTGGGACTGGACCTTCACCATTTCTTCCTTTGGCATCACGATCCTTCTAGGCGTTGCGCTCGGCAACGTGATCCGCGGTATCTCGCTCGACCAACAGGGCAACATGAACGTCAACCTTCTTGACCTTCTTAATCCGTATTCGATCACGCTCGGCCTTGTTGCTGTCGCAATGCTTTGTCTCCACGGGGCAATCTTCCTGACCCAAAAAGCCGAGGGAGCCCTGCTCCAGCGCGTCAAGAACCTCATCCCGAAGTTGCTCATTGCGTTCTTCGTCTTAATGACCGTCCTCATCGTCTGGACACTTCTACGCAGCGAACAGTTCACACAGAACTTCAAGGACCGCCCTTGGACGGTGGTCTTTCCGGTTCTTGCTTTCGTCGCAATCGTTTCTGCATGGCGCTTCGTCCGCCGGGGCGCCTATCTCAGTGCCTTCCTTGCCTCTGCAACGATGATTGCTCTTCTTCTCGGTGCAGTCGCGTGCGGGATGTATCCGGCCATGCTGCATTCGACGACGAACAGCGCCTACGACCTCACCGTTCAGAACGCTTCGGCCGCCAAAGAGACGCTCACAGTGATGTTTGTCATCGCGTTGATTGGCATGCCGTTCGTTCTGCTCTACACCGCCGGGGTGTACTACTTCTTCCGCGGCAAGGTTGAACTCGACGAAGAGAGTTACTGAGCCCTGTCCTCAGCGCACGCGGTACCGTCACAACCCATGAGCCCGAAGGAACTCCTGTCACTTGTTCCGGGCGTGCGGGGCAGCCACCGCTTCGGTGTCGCCTTCGGGTTTCTTGGTTCTGCAGCGCTGATCGCGTGGACAATTGCGCTCGCACGCTCAATTTCCGATCTCGTTGAAGGGCAATCACTAACACCGGCGCTTTTCGCACTCGCCGGAATCCTCGTTCTCCGGGTCGGGTTTCGTTTCACCAGTTCACAGTTCCTCGCAACATCGAGCAATCGCCTTCGATCCGGACTTCGATCACGACTCACTTCAGTCTGGGCCAACGATCAACACTCGCCGATGTCAGCGGGCACCGACAGCACGCTTCTGGGGCCAGGAGTCGATTCGCTCGACGAGTACGTCACGAAGTTTCTCCCAGCCCGCACGCTTGCAGCGCTCGTTCCTGTGCTCGTTTTTATCCTTGTCGGGTTTCTTGATCCGTGGTCCTTGCTTGTCTTGTTGTTCGCAGGTCCGATGCTGATTCTCTTGCTCGCCGTCATTGGTTCTCGAACTCGAGTTCTGTCCGAACAACGATTCCGCGAGCTCGGATGGCTTCGCTCTTTCTACCTCGACATGGTTCGAGGCATTCCAACACTCAAGGTCTTCGGGCGCGCGACGGAGAGCATCGACACCATCGAAGAAATCAGCGATCGATTTAGCCGAACAACGATGAGCGTGCTTCGCACCGCGTTTCAAACTTCGCTCGTGATCGAATGGGCAGCGACTGCAGCGACCGCACTTGTAGCGGTTCAGATCAGTCTCCGAATGGTTGACGGCAAGATCAGTTTTCCCGCCGCTCTCACCGTTCTCATGTTGACACCCGAGTTCTTTGCTCCACTCCGGAACTTGGCAGTGGAGTACCACGCCGGACAAACGGGCAACGCCGTTCTTGCACAACTTCCCGATCTCACCTTTCCGCTTCCCGATCCAACTTCGTGCGTTTCGAAACTCACTCCCTCCTCCTCGAGACCTCCTGCCATTCGTTTCGATCGCGTGAGCTTCCGCCACCCCGGCACCGATCAATTCGTCCTTGATGACGTTTCCTTCTCAATTGCAAGTGGTGAGACTGTTGTCCTCCTCGGGCCGAGCGGCGTCGGCAAAACCACTCTTCTCGAACTCCTCCAGGGAACACGTGAACCCACTTCAGGTCAGATCACGATTGACGGATCGCCGTTGACTGACCTTGACCACGAACTCTGGCGACGGCGGATCACTTCTGTCCCTCAGAGCCCGTTCATGTTCAGCACCTCCGTCCACGACAACGTCGCACTTTCAAATCGCGAAGCGTCGATCTCCGAGATCATCGGCGCTCTTGACCTTGCATGTGCAACGGAGTTTGTCGCCGAACTCCCCTTCGGCATTGACTCGGCCATCGGTGAAGAAGGAACCACCTTGAGCGGAGGACAGCGTCAACGCTTAGCAATTGCTCGCGCCGTGCTCCGCGACGCGCCATTGGCGCTCCTCGACGAATTCACCGCGCATCTTGATCCCGAAACAGAGCGACAAGTGATTGACTCCATAGACGGGTTCCTCTCGCAACGCACCGCCATCATCGTTGCGCATCGTGAGGCCACCGCAACGCTTGCCGACCGAACGTTTCGACTTGAGCAGGGCCGCCTGATCGAGGTGTCGCTATGACATCAAAAATGACGGGACGGGATCTCTTTCAACGAGTGGGCAAGACCCGTCGCTGGGTCGCTCTTAGCTCGCTGCTCGGGGTCATCACCGTCGGTTCAGGCATCGGGCTGCTGGCAATGGCCATTTACCTGCTCACGCGTTCTGCAGTTCTTGGCGCGGCTGCGTCGCTCTCCCTCACCATTTTGGGAGTTCGATTCTTTGCTCTTACCCGGGTTGTGGGGCGATATTGCGAGCGCTATCTCGGGCACCTTGGAACATTCAGAGTCCTGACCAGACTCCGAGTCTGGCTGTTCGAACAACTCATCGAGACCGACGCGATCGTTCTCGCCAATCGACGACGCGGTGATGTTGTCACCGGAATCATTGACGACGTTGACACAATGCAAGATCGCCTCTTGCGGGTATCGAGTCCGCCCTTCGTCGCTGCTGGAACGTTGCTCATCGCAGTCGCTGCCCTACTTGTCATCAATGCCCGAAGTGCAGTGATCCTCACAGGATTCTTTCTGGTCGGCGCTCTCACACTCCCCCCACTCTTGTGGTCACGAACCCGTCTTCTCTCTTCTCAGGTTGTGCGGCTACGAGCGAAGCGACTGACCGAAGCAACCGAATTGATCGATGGACGCGAAACGCTCGTACTCTGGGGACGGACGGACCTCCTTGCGAACTCGCTTGCCTATTTCGATGCACAGGAGGCCGTTCTTACGCACAAGTTGACGCGCACTCGAGCGCTACTCGACGCCGCTGTGATCTCGCTGACTGGGCTGTGTGTTCTCACAATCGTCATCACACTTCGAGCAACATCGCTCTCAGTTTCAACTATTTGGTGGATCACTGCCGTACCGCTGATCGCGCTTGCATCTTTTGAGGCCCTCGGTCCGCTACTCGCTGCCCCAGACCACCGAGCACAGACCGACGCCGCGGCGAAACGAATCCTCACGATCGCAGATTCATCAGTTGCAACTTCAAAGCGGATGACAAGCGAACTCGCTCCAGCTCAACCGACAACCACGCCAGCGATTGAGATTTCGGGTCTTTTCTTCTCGTACAACGAGAGTGCAAAAATTTTCTCAGACCTGTCACTCACTATTCCTTTCGGCTCCACCGTTTCCATTTCAGCCCCTTCCGGAACTGGGAAATCCACCCTCTTAGAACTCCTCGTTGGGTTGCTCCCCTTCAGCGAAGGTTCAATAGCGATCGGTGGCTGCCGTCCAGCCGACCTCGCAAAACTGCAACGACCACTGATTGCTGCAGTGATGCAGCACGACCACGTCTTCGATACCACCGTCCGCGACAACCTTCTTGTTGGCGACGGAGACGCGACCGACCAACAACTTCTTGCTGCTTGCGCAACCGCCGGACTCTTGCCATTTCTCGAAACTCGACCTGGAGGCCTTGACGCCCCGATCGGGCCGAACGGCGATCTCCTAAGCGGTGGCGAACGCCAACGTCTCATGATTGCCCGAGCGCTTCTTGCCGACGCACCGATCCTCATCCTCGACGAGGCAACGGAACATTTGGAACCTGAACTTCGTGGAGATGTCATCGAAGCAGTACTCCGCTCGCGTGAAGGCCGGACCACACTCATACTTGCGCACGATGTCGATGCCATCTCACGTGCCGACGTTGCGTACGACCTGGTTGATGGAGTCGTCGTTCGGCGAGAACGTTAACTGGCTACTAATTGAAGTGGTGGTATTGCCGCGCTTGCGTAGGTCGATGCTTCTGCAGATGCTGATCCACCGAGGCGCCAGGCGAAATTGAACGCGAGAAGTCTGGCAACCGATGGTGCTGTTTCCGTGCCCGTCACCGAACCGAGGTGAGACGCCCCCATCACGCTGACGAGCATCGCTTCGCCAGGATCATTCGAAACCAGCAACTCTGAGTTTTCAAATGGATTGATTTCGTCGTACTCGCCGTGAATCGCGAGCAGCGGTGGATCGTTCGTCGTGAACCACTCACCACCAAAGGTGTCGAAATCGCCTGAAATTGCCGCGACCGCACCCACCCGACTGTCGCTATAACGAGGTGCATACGCGGTAAGCAGCGCGGTGACAGCCCCATCGGAATGCCCCACGAGGCCAACGGGACCAGGAGCAATCATTTCCGTCAATTGCGCGGGAGCATCTGGCCCAGTCATTGCTGTGATGAGAAACGAAAGATCGCGCGATTGTTCTGGAACGTCGTATTCATCCGGCGCGCCCTCAAACACCGTGCTTGACATCGGAAACTCCGGAGCCGCGACAACATAGCCATCGGCCGCGAGCTCATGAAGCAGCAGTGCATACGCGTCGGTTGAAATATCGAAACCGTGAGCGAACAGAATCAGTGGAGCAGGAATGTACGCAGGAGCATCGGGCGTTTCATCTGCGCTTGGCATCCCAGGTGTTGGGTAGCGGACGACCACGGTGAGCGGTCGACTCGCCAGTGCTTCTCGATCACCACGAGCAGGCGTGGTTCGAGTGAGATCGGTAAACGTCATCACCGATACCCCCACCGCAGTTTGCTGATCCGGGCTTACGTAGTCAGAGAGTTTGGGACGCGCCACTGTCACCGAAGGCGTTGGCGTTGGCGCGGCGGTTCCGACAGTTGGACTGAGACTCTCGGCACCAGTCGACGTCGCGAATTCATGCGGACCGCCACCCCCAACACGCGCGGCAACGACGATGACACCGCCTGCGATCGCCAACAACACAACCACGCTCACGACGACGAGGGGCCATCGGGGGCGCTTCGGCGGGCTCGCTGCTTGGATGGGCACCCTCACAGGTTGGCTGATCTAGGTGAGAATTCGGTGAGTCACGACCTCACCCACGCCGAACCTCACTCGTTTCTCACCTTCGTCGGCTAACAAGAGCGTCACCAACGTGCCGAATCCCGGAGACCCCTTTGTCTGAGAGCACCATCGAATCGACTGATCAGCCCCAACCTGGCCCTCAGGCCGACGTCTCCGTGCGCCTTGGCGCTCGCACCAAAGCAGTGGCTTGGCTTCCAGCGATAGTCGCTGCGCTTTTCTTCGTCGCCTTCTCCGCAATCGTGCTGAGTCAGCCCGAAAAGATGATCGAGCCCGATCCCTACGCCTACCGAGCGTCGATCGCCGCACTTGAGAACGGCAACATCAATCTCAGCCAGGAACAATACGACGCGCTCTCGCTAGAACTGCAGCAAACATCGCTCGGCGGCGGGATCATGCAGTGGCATCAGAACGATGACGGATCCTGGGTCAGTGAAAAGAATCCGGGCTACCCGTTTCTTGCAGTCGGCTTCGATGAAGCAGGTGCGCTTCGCCTCGCTCCACTTTTCTACGGTGCACTCGCGTGTCTTGCGATGTGGTTCGGCGCACGTCGCTGGCTAGGACGCTGGGGTGGCACGTTCGCTGTCGGCGCCTATTGCTCTACCGCGCTCGCCATGGTCATGGCGTGGCGTTCGACGATGCCAACGTTCACTGATGCATCACTCATCGCCGCCGGGCTTGGGCTACTCATTTGGAGTGTTGTTGCACTTGATCGATCGCGGCGTATTCGGACAATCGTGGGTGCGCTGGCATTCTTCTCTTTCGGCCTCGCCGTCTCCGTCCGCTACACGAGCGCTGCTGTTCTCGGAGTTGCCGCAGTCTTTGCGTTGATTGTCTGTCTCCGACCTAAATGGAAACTTGGCTGGTCGACGCTGGTGTGGTGGGCCATTGCATCTCTCCCGCCGCTGATCGCTTCACTTGCCTATAACGCTGTGTATTTCGATGGACCGTTTTCGACGGGCTACAACGCAAGCACGGTGCAATTCTCGACAAGCGCAATTTCGCCAAATTTGCGCATCATGCCCGGCCGTCTTTGGCAGGCAATGCCAGTGTTCGTCATCGGTCTCGCTGCGATTGCCGTCTTGATTGCGGTGCAAATCATTCATGCCGTTCGGACGCGTTCGAAAAACACATCGTCACAAGATGCCGCACTCGCCGAGAACCAAACCGAGTTCGCCGAATCGGCTGAAGTCAGTCAACCGATTGACCCCTCGCCTGCGACGATTGATCGCTGGATCGGGAGCTTTCTTGTCGTTACGTGGGCCGCAACCTGGGTGATGTATTCGGCGTACGAATGGACCGCGAACCTCGGCGGAGGCTTCGGCGGCGGTCGCGCGGGTGGAGCCCCCAGTTTCGGCGGCGGCGGTGGCCCGGCGATGGGCGGAATGTCGCAACCGGTGTACAGCACCGTTCGCTTCTATCTCCCCGCGCTCGGTGCCATCGCCTTACTCGTTGCGTGGCTGTTCACCCGGATGCCCGCGGTGATCGGCATTCTCGCCCTCGTTGCGCTGTTCGCCGTTGGTGGCCACGAGTTCATCAACACCGTGAACAGTTCGTGGGCCTCGATGTCGATCGGCGGTGGCGGCGGATCGATGTTCGGTCCTGGTGCAAATGGTGGACCAGGAAACCAAGGAGGATCAGGCGGCTTCCCACAGTTCGACCCGTCAAAGTGTCCGAATCTCCCCCAACTCCCCCAACTCCCCCAAGGCGGCCCCAGCCAGGGCGGCGGAGCGCCCAGCGGTCAACGACCACAAGCCGGCAACGATTTCGGAACACCCCCAAATGGCCAGCAGGGCAGGGGCGGAATCACCTTTGACGAGAACGGCTGCCCGGTTCTGCCCGGAAGTACGTCGTCAGGGAGCAGTAACTCAACTACCACGAGTTCGATTTCACCGGCATCAGCAGGCGCCTCCGCGTAACGCGCTCTACCGGTAAGACTCGCGACATCGAAACTCTGCTCCGCCACCGTCGAACGCTCGCGACACCGATTCGAATCGCAGCATTGGTCGCACTCCTGTGCATCGTGGCTGCTGGCTGCGGCTCGACAACACATTCAAATCCATCTGCCACACCCAAAACCTTTGGCGAGATTGATTCGGCCATGGAAGCGCGAGTCAGTAGCGAAAATCTTGATGGCGCCGGGCTCCTCGTCGTTGCCAATGGCACCGAGTACCGAAACTCGATGTACGGGGCCTACACAAACGAAACAGTGATTCCCATTGCGTCGGCCAGCAAGTGGCTTACCGCCGCAACGATGATGACGCTTGTCGACGAAGGCAAAGTGTCGCTTGACGATCCAGTCTCAAAGTTTCTCCCCGAGTTCACCGGCGCTACTGGAAACGCCACCATCCGCCAGTTGCTTTCACATACATCGGGAATCGCTCAAGCAAGTTGCATTTGGGAAGAACAGCAAACGCTTGAACAGTGTGTGAGGACAGTCGCAGCACAGAAACCTGCATACGCAACGGGAACAAAGTTTTCCTATGGCAACACGAGCTTCTCGGTTGCCGGCCGGGTCATCGAAGTTGTTACCGGACAATCGTTTGAAAAAGCATTTGAGTCACGAATCGCGAATCCAGTCGGGATGATTCATACAAGATTCGATGGCAACTACTACCCCACTGAGTCGAACCCCGTCCCCGCCGCTTCAGCCGAATCGACGCTGAATGATTACGGGAAATTCGTTCAGATGATCTTCAATCGTGGCCAGCTCAATGGGGTTCAGGTTCTCACTGAGCAGTCCGTGCTCGAAATGGAAACCGACTCCGTCAAAGGGTTGAACACGAACGCTGATGCCGCGGTACAAACAACGGGCATCCCCACCTACGGATTGGGAACTTGGCGCGACGTCACCACGACCGATGACGTTGGCGTCATCACTAGCGGCAACGGCGCGTACGGCTTCTACCCATGGGTCGATCGCTCACGCAATGGTTACGGAATCATCTTCGTTTTTGATCAACGCGGCTCTGACGTTGCCGTTCCCGAATCGCAACGCGAAATGCATTGGGCATGGGCAGCGCTGGACAACTTGGGTGTCCCCCAAACCTCAACACCCACAACGACCTACGGCCGCTGAATCAACCGCTTAGGGCTTGATGGCTCGCTTCACGGGACGGTCCCAGCCCGGCTGGCCAGTCGACTTCGGGCTCGGCCACAGACCTGGCCCCATCTCAAGAATGCCGTGATGCGAGCCGTATTCACCGAGAAGGTTGAGATAGCGAGCAGCGTCGAACGCCTCGGCGCCACGAACGCCAGTGCCGACCCAACCGCCGCTGGCCAGTAGCTCGATCGCAACCACCGGACAGATCGCCGTTTGCCACAACACTGCTTGGGAACCCCAGTCGCGCATTGTCGTTTCATTATCGGCGACGTGGTACAGGTACACCTCTCGTTGCGCGCCATCGAACGTTCCGCGCACCCACGTACCTGCGCAGGTCTTTCCGTGCATCAGATGGCCGAGCTCCGCAGGGTTCGGAAGCAATGACGCGAGCACATCTCGTGGCGCCACCATTGCGTCGCCAACTTTGATTTTCTCGGTTGAATCCAAACCCAAATACGCGAAGGTCTTTAACCAGTCAATGAATTCGGCGCCGAGTCCGTATTTGAACGTCACGCGCTCGCAATCGACCTCGCGAGGAACAAGGAGAACCTCTTCGTGTTCCACGTTCACACATTCGATCGGGCCGATACCCGCAGGGAAGTTGAAAACCTCGGGCTCACTAAAGCATTCGGTTGTGTAGAAGCCCCGCTTCTTTTCCCAGATCAGTGGCGGGTTCAAACACTCTTCGATCGTCGTCCAAATGGAGAACGTCGGGGCAAAGTCGTAGCCATCAATCGAGAGGTTGGAACCATCGCGGATTCCGATTTCATCGATCGTGTCGAAGAGATGGTCGGCAGCGTAGCGAGCAAAAATGTCGGAAAGGCCGGGCTCAACACCCATCGCGACAATCGCCAGCAG
>CANGMY010000030.1 GCA_947455015.1 Microthrixaceae bacterium
AGGTCGCCAATGCCGCACCGACCGACAACTCGAACGCAACAACTGACTACTCTCTGCAAACCATCGGTACGTATGAATCGTGTACTGCGTACTTCGGACTCCAGAAGCTGAATTCAAACCTCGCGGCCTTCGACATCACCAACAACACCACTGACCCCGATCCGGTAATCGCCAATTCTCAACAGGCTGGACCCACAATTGTCCCGGTCGTCACACTCACTGACGCATCGAACAACGTCGTCGAATGCACTCCAACTCTCGGTTGGACAGATCAGACGACCTGGGAGAACGACTATGTCAAGGTCACGGGGGAGTATTTCATCGGAAACCTTCTGACCTATCCGGGAACGGGGTTCTGGTTGCTTCCGGGGCTCGGCGAGACGCTGGACCACTACGACCAGTCGCAGAACTACGTGCCGTTCCTCCCAGTCACCGGCACACTTCGATTCGAGAGCAACCTCAACGGCGTTCCGGTCCACTCCCTGATGGTCGACCTCCCCACCGCTGATCCCGGCTTCGACGGCAACTTCGGAATGACTCTCGCCCTCTACCAATCATCGAGCTGGGCTGACGCACTTCGCCTCGTCACCAATGCACCCTCCGGTTCTGCAGCACAGGCAGCGCTGCTCGACGACATCGTCAACGGCTTCGTGAACGGCCCCTCACTCTGCGACAACTCCGGCACGAGCCTCCTCGTCCCCGACGCGAACTACGCGCCGCTCATCGCGACCCTCAGCGCCCTCATCCCTGCGTGGCCGAATCCGACCTGTGCATACATCGACCGCCCGAGCAGTTGGCTCGTTGAGGGAGCAATCCAAGAGGCAAAGCCTGCTTATGCGCCGGTGAGTGTGTATGTGGGCGATCCCGTTGCACCCACTTCGACAACCACCACTTCGACAACCACCACTGTGAACGAAGAAACAGTTGCGCCAGCCTTTACCGGCTGATTCGTTTGCGATGGCAACCGACTGGTCTCACGCATTCCCTGCGATAGACCCACCTGCCCCAGGCACTCCTGCGTGGTACGTGCGTGAGAAAGCATTTAACCGAGATCGTTGGCGAGTTCGTTGTGTCGTTGATGCAACCCATGACGACGCAGCAACCGTGCTCGGTCCAATTGAAACGCACGGTGCGTACGAACCTTGGCGGGCCGATGTCGACAGCAATGGGCGGTCCGTGATCGGACTGAACCCCGCCGGACTTGTTGGTGCTCCACCGATCTGGTTTGTGGTTCTTCCCGAGTTGGATAGCCCAACTCCTGCCATGTCGCTCGTTGGATTCGCGACAAACCATGTCGCGGAGGGAACAGTGCTCACCGATCCCGAGTTCTTTTCGCTTCCCGTCCCGAGTAACGCTCAGGTCGGGGCAATCCGGTGGTGGCACCTTCAAGGAATCGTTGATCAGGTTTTTATTCCCGAGAACTGGCGACAACGACGTCTGGGAACGGCGATGACCTACGCGGCGAATGCCTACCAAGTTCATAACGGTTGGCCAGGAAATCTGCGTAGCGACGGCCGTCGAACCGAGCTGGGCAAGTACCTCGATGCGGGCACGCAGTTCCCCAATCGCTTTGCGCCGATTGAGGAAGTCTCGCCACCAATGGATCCCCCGAAGGGGAACTAGTTACGCGTCGAAGGTGTGGCGTCCGCCAACCAGCACCACGCGGCCGTCTTCACCGCGGGTTTGGAAGATGCATTCGCCCGCGCCTTCGTTCCACATTTCGATCGTGAGTTCTTCACCCGGGAACACCGGCGACGCGAAGCGACCTTCCATCGACCGGAACTTGGCGGGGTCGGAATCACACATCGTGTGCAAAAGCGCACGGCCAGTGAAGCCGTAGGTGCACAGTCCGTGAAGGATCGGTCGGTCGAAGCCCGCAAGCGCTGCGAACCACGGGTCGGAATGCAACGGATTGCGATCGCCTGACAATCGATAGGTCAGTGCCTGGTCGGGACGCACGCGGTAGGACACCGAAGCATCAGCAGCGCGATCGGGGGCAGCATTGCGATCGCCCGAAGGACCGCGATCTCCGCCCCATCCGCCTTCGCCGCGAATGAAAATTGCCGAACCAACCGTAAGCAACGTTTCACCGGTGGCGTTGTCGACACATTCGCCTTCAACCGCAACAACGGCGCCTGAACCCTTGTCGTAAATGCCGACGATCTTGCCGGTTGCTGTCAGCGAACCTTCCACCGGAATTTCACGGTGCTGCACAAACGATTGTTCGCCGTGCACGAGCATCGCGAAATCGAACGAGCCGATTGCGCTGATCGCTCCGCTCACGCCGGCGCCGATCACGGCTGCCATCGTGGGCAGAACGCGTTGCGGCACGTCGTGACTGTTTTCGGTCGTAAACGCGAGTTCGTCGATTCCAGCGCCAACACCGACGGCATAGAGCAACGCATCTTTCGATGTCCATGAGTGGACAATCGGTGCACCTTCGGCGCCAACAACGTCATGATTGATCGGCATTGTTCGAACTACTTCCGGTCGAGACCGAGCATGTCGGCGTTGGGACGAGCCTTGCCCATGAGTTCTTCTACGAGCGGACCAACACCGGAAGGGTCAAGCGTGTTGGTGACCTTCGGGCCCTGATGCCAACTTTCGCTGATGGCGAGTAGTTCACCGCGCACATCGAAGACACGGCCGGTGACACCCGCGGACTCTTCACTGGCAAGCCACACCGTGATCGGAGCGATCCACTTTGTCGACATCGCTTCTTTCACTTCTTCCGGCGCATCGCCAATTCCAAGATCGGCAGTGAGTCGCGTAAGCGCAGCAGGAGCGATTGCATTCACGGTGACGCCATAACGACCAAGTTCGTCGGCCGCGATGATCGTGAATGACGCGATGCCTCCCTTGGCTGCGCCGTAATTGGTCTGACCGATGTTGCCGTAGATGCCAGAAGGCGAGGTCGTGTTGATGATGCGCGCGTTGTTCGTTTCGCCCGCCTTCGAGCGATCACGCCAATACGCAGCAGCGAAGTGCGAGGGACCCGCAGTGCCCTTGAGATGCACCTTGATGACAGCGTCCCACTCGGCTTCGCTCATGTTGGTGAGCATGCGGTCACGCAAGATGCCGGCGTTGTTGATGAGAACGTCGAGTCCGCCGAACGTCGTGATGGCCTGGTTGATGAGATTCTCAGCGCCTGACCAATCGCTGATGTCGTCGGTGTTGGCAACGGCTTGACCGCCAGCAGCGAGGATTTCATCGACGACTTCTTGCGCTGGGCCTTGGTCGACTCCGGTGCCGTCGCGCGAGCCGCCGAGATCGTTCACCACGACCTTTGCGCCCTCAGCTGCGAGCATCAGCGCGTAATCACGACCAATTCCGCGACCAGCGCCCGTAACGATGCACACTCGGCCTTCACACAGTCCTGCCACGACGACGTCTCCCTTGTGAGTTCAGATCTGAGTGACCGATTGTGACACGGCCAGTTCAGGGCCGCCGAGGCCGGGGATCGCCCTTGTACGACGGGTTTGCCCCATCAGGAGCCTTGAACGCCCCCAGAGGCCCCAGAACGCCTTCTGAGGCGACTGTCACACCCATTCCGTAGGTTGAGCGGTATGACCGCTCTTCTGCCTGTCCTGACCCTCCTCATCGGCGTTGCCCTTGGCGCGTTGGTCGCCAACCGGTTCGCCTTACGTCGAACCGGCACCGAGCCTCTAGATGTCGACCGCACTCGCGACATCGCCAATGCCACCTTGGCCACCACGATGCGCGAACTCATCGACGTCAACACCCGACTTCAGGCCGAGGCCAGTGCTCGCGCCGCTGCCGAGGCAGCACAGCAGCAGAAGTCGGTGCACGATCTCGTTGCGCCGGTCGGCGAACAACTTTTACGGCTCGACCAAAAGCTCAACGAACTCGAAAACAAGCGGGTCGAAGATTCCGGCCGGCTAACAACCACCATCGGTTCGTTAGCCAACCTTGCGTCCTCGCTACAAAAGGAAACGGCCGAACTTGCGTCAGCAATGAAGAACACAAAGGTTCGGGGCAACTGGGGCGAACTGCAACTGCAACGAGTGATCGAACTCGCCGGCATGACCGAGCACGTCATGTACGAACAACAAGAGCACATTGCTGGCGATGGCGATGCCGCACGCCCCGACATGATCGTGCGCCTTCCCGACTCCAAAAAGATCATCATCGATGCAAAAGCACCGATGTCTGCTTATTTGAATGCAATCAATGCCACCACCGACATTGAGCGCGAACAGCTGCTCACAAAGCACGCCTCCGACGTCATGGCTCATGTCAATGCTCTTGCCAAGAAGAACTACGCGTCACGCGTCGATGGCTCACTCGATTTCATCGTGATGTTCGTACCCGGCGATACGTTCCTCACCGCCGCGTTCGACGCCAATCCTGAATTCCTCGAACAAGCCATCGCGAAGAATGTTTTCCCCGCGTCGCCCGGCACATTGATCGCGCTGCTTCGCGCTATTGCCTACGGCTGGCGCCAGGAGCAACTGGCCGAAAACGCCGCACAGGTCGTTGCGCTCGGCAAAGAGCTCTACGAACGAGTCGGCGTCTTCACCGTCCACCTCCAAAAGGTTGGCAGCAACCTCACCAAGGCCACCGAGTCCTACAACTCCGCCGTCGCATCGCTCGAGACCCGCGTCATGCCCTCGGCCCGTCGCTTCGAGACCCTCGCCGTAGCTGCCGATCAGGCCCTCCCCGGAGTCAGCCCCGTCGACGTCACCACCCGGCAAGTTTCGCTTCCCGAACTCGAAGCGGGTTCCGGAAGCGATTTGTAAGCCAAATCAGGCTCTGGGTGCCTTGCTCCCTACCTACTGGTCGGTAGACTGGAAACATGTCTGCCGGAGAAACACTGACTGAAACCACCGAGATTGAGCAGGAAACGGCCGAAAAGGCCCCTGACCGAGCCGAAAAGGGCTCCCTCAAGCCGGTTCTCGACATCATTCCCGCCGAGGCCTACAAGAACCCCACATGGAAGGGCCTGGCCTACTTCGGCCGAGACCTCGTCATGTACGGCCTCATCATCGCCGGACTCATTGCCTTCAACAATCCCTTCGTGGTCATCGCCCTCTGGGTGCTTTCGGCCATGGTCATCTCTGGCCTCTTCATCGTTGCCCACGATGCCGCTCACGGCGCCCTCTTCTCCTCCAAACGCCTCAACCGAACCATCGGCACAATTGCGATGTTGCCGTCATGGCACGTCTACGAAGGCTGGACCCTCGGACATAACCGCATCCACCACGGTTACACCGTTCGCGAAGGCTTCGACTTCGTGTGGCATCCCTACACCGCCGAGCAATACACGGCGATGTCCAAGTTCGGTCGCCTGCGTCACCGCATCGAGTGGTCATGGATCGGCGCTGGCGCGTACTACCTACGCGAAGTTTGGTGGCACAAGATGATCGTCGGCGCTCCCCCGGCGCGTTGGGCAAAAGCCATCCGCCGTGACCGCTTCATTGTCTGGACCTTCGTTGCCATCTCCGCCGTTGCCCTTGGTCTTGTTGGCTGGACGCAGTACGGCAGCGTTGTTGGTGTCGTGTGGCTGATCCTTAAGGTTCTCGTCGTTCCGTTCCTTGCCTTCACCTACGTCATTGCCTCGTTCGTGCATGTGCATCACATTCAGCCGAACATCCGCTGGTGGAAGCGTCGTGAATGGACAAAGTGGCACGGTCAAATGGAAGGCACCACGGTGCTTCGGGCCCGCTTCGGACTCAACTTCTTCTTCCACTGGATCATGGTGCATGTCCCCCACCACGTCGACATGCGCATCCCGATGTACAACCTCGAGATGGCAACTGACGCCATCAAAGAAGCGTTCCCTGGCACCGTGCACGACGAACCGCTTCGGTTCATGGACTTCGTTCGCAACACTCGCAAGTGTCGCCTGTACGACTTCGACGAGGGTCGCTGGTACACCTATCGCGAAGCAGCGCAACGCGAAGCAGCCGAGCCGATTGCTGAATCAGCTGCTGCCTGAGTTTCGCTCGAACTAAATCGTCAGTGCTGATGCATCAACGGTGACCGTTTCACCCGATGCATCGATGACTTGATATTCGAAACCGTCTTCAACGATCGCGTCGTCGACACCGAACGCGACCGGGATCTTGTTGCAAGCGTTTCGCATCATGTAGCTGACGAGCTCCACAAGTTCGCCGGTGTCATACGACTGCGTCAGGCGAGCAAGGAGTTCTTGATTGATAGTTGGTGGTCCGACGAATGTCGCGTCGACAAGATCAAGGGCCGAGATTGTCGCCGCCGAAAGAGTGCCGATCGCTGAGGGGTCATCTGCACCCAAGAGGTCATCGTCCGCTCCAGCGTTTAGGGCTGCAACGCTTCGGACCGACAGACAACGGCGACACTCGTGCAAACGAGCGCCTCGAAGTCGAACAAGTTCTTTTGTAATCGGATCAACGGTCTGCAAACGGCCGACGGCTGCGAGCATCGCCATAATTGCGACCATCGGATCGGCGGGGATTTCGCCTGTCGCACCCCACGCCCAGGAATCGGTCGTGAGCGTTTCGCCAAGAAGCGCACCGAGAACGACTTCGACTCGTTGCCCAACATCGAGCACGTACAACGCCTGCACCAATGGCCCGATCTCGGCACCAAGTGCGCCCGCCGATGCGGCCAGTGGACCAGCGAGAACTCCAGTGACATCGATGACGAATTGTTCAGTCATCGCCAAAGCAGCCTTCTGACGCTCATCGAATGCATCTGAAGTTGGCCAGCTACCGAGTTCCGCGATCTGGGTTTCAGAAATCGCACCCCATGCCTTGGCCTGGACTTCGGCTTCATTGTTCAGCAACATCGCGACACGGCGACGAGCAAGTTCCAGCAGCGTGCCATCGCAGGCTCCGCGAATGGATTCGCACGCGACTGCAAGCGATGCGAGTACCTCTGGTGCTTCAACTGAACGCGGATCTGACGTCACCGCGCGCCACCCGGCGTGAACGAAACCGGAAGGCTCTTCACGCCGTTGATGAAGTTGGAACGAAGTTGCACTGGCGGACCAGCAAGTTCGATATCAGGAAGGCGCGTGTAGAGCTCGCGGAACATGAGGGTGATTTCACGACGGGCAAGATGGGCACCCAGACAGAAATGCGGGCCGGGGCCACCGAAGCCAACGTGTGGGTTGGGGTCGCGAAGAACATTGAACGTGTCGGGTTCGGCGAAGATCGCTTCATCGCGATTCGCCGATCCGTAATACATAATGATTTTCTCGCCCTCATGGAACTCGTGGCCCGAAAGCACGTAGTCCTGCGTGAGCGTGCGACGCATCCATACGACTGGCGACGCATAGCGAACGATTTCTTCGACTGTCGTCGGCATGACGCCATCTATATCGGCAAGAAACCGCGATCGCTGATCGGGGTTCTGCGACAGGTGTGTGATGCCGTGGCTCAGGGCCGTGCGAGTGGTCTCGTGTCCGGCCACGGAGAGAAGGATGAAGAACGAAGCGAGTTCATCGCCAGAAAGCTGTTCGCCTTCAACTTCAGTGTTGACGAGAGCCGACAACAAATCGTCAGTTGGGTTCGCCCGTCGGAGAGCAGCCAAGTCGTTGAGTAGGCCAGCCAACATCGCCCCGGCCCCGAGGAACGCAGTGATGGGGTCGGTGCCTTCGGGAATGAAGTCCGGATCGCCGCCGGAAAGAATGATGTTTGATTGCGCTAACACCATGTCGTATTCGCTGTGCGGAATTCCCATCATGTCGAGAATGACAAGAAGAGGGAACGGCATAGACACGTCGGTGACGAAGTCGATTTCGCCTTTGTCGATGATCCCGTCGACAACCTTCTTGGCGGTTTTCTCGACGTCCTCAAGAATGTTGTTCAACATTTTTGGAGTGAACGTTCCCGAAACAATCTTGCGCAATCGGGCATGGCGTGGATCGTCCATAGAAATCAGCGAGCCATAGAACTCGTTCATGTCGGATGGCATGTCAAGAATCGACACCGCACCTTGACCGGAACAGAACACCTCGGGATGACGGCTGATTTCGAGGACGTCGTGCATCTTTGTGATCGCGTAGTAGCCCGGGCCCTCGGGGAACGGCTCAACAATGGGTTCGGGGAAATACGCAATGGGGTTTTCTCGGCGCAACGTGGCGAATGCTGCGTTGCGCTCTGACCAGGGCTTGGCCCAGAACTCAATGTCGGACAGATCGATGTCTTCGAGTTTCATGAATGTTCCTTAGGTTCGAATGAAAAATCTAGAGAGCGCCGGAACGATCGGTGGTCTCGATGAGTTCGAGACATTCGCCGTTCGGACCAGGCCAGAACAGGACAAGCAGTAGCGGAAGATCGTCGCCGACAGAAAGTTCTTCGGTCGGCACAAACGGAGTGGAGCCAGCGGCGCGCACGACTGCTTCGTCGGCGGCGCAATCGGTTGTAGACCATGCCATCCGAAATATTCCGAGTTCGTTTGCTCCGCGAACACGAACGGCTGTCTTCGGCGCAGGGTCAAGCCATTGAATGAGTGCAACGGTGAAAACTGAACCCGCGTCGGCAAGGATCGCTCCGCGGACTCGCTTATCGGTCTCGCCGCCAAAGAGTTCCTTCGTCCATTCCATTTCTGTCGGCTCGAAGATCGGCTTCAGACCCATAACATCGCGGTAGTACGCAATCGATTCGTCGATGTCTGCACAATTGACGACGACTTGAGCGATCGATGTCTTGTCCGATTGAAGAAGCTGGACTGGAACCCCATCGGGATCGAGCACCATTGCTAGGCGTGGTCGGTCGGGACCTGCTTCAACCTCAACTGGGCCGCCAGCCAACGTTCCGCCTGCCGCCACAGCCCGTTCAATCGTCGCATCGAGGTCGGGGGTGGTGATCATCAATCGGTTGTACCCGGGCTCGCCGTCGAGGCCAGGCGCAGTTCCGGTCGGCAGCGGTGTTTTCCACTCGAGAAGATCGAGCGACAACCCATCGAGGCCATCGTCCGAATGCAGGATCCACGCATCCCACGCAACCTGGTCCAGACCGAAGGCCGAACCCGATTGGTTCTTGCTTGGCACGGTGCGCAACACCCGGTGCAAGCCAAGTGCCTCGTAAAACGCGACAGCGATGTCGAGATCAGAACAGTTTGAATTGCAGTGGTAGATGCGGTTTCCCTGAATCGCCATAGGTGGATCGTAGGGCCACCGAACCGGCGGCGCCTTCAACCCTTAGTACGACTCGGGATCGTCAATAACCGACTGGGGAACCGGGAAGTTGTAGAGCTCTGACGCGTTCTTCCACGTAATCCGAGCAATGTCCTCCGCAGGAAGATTTCCGATTTCGTGCTTGGTCACGCGCTGCGTATTAGGCCACGTCGAATCGCAATGTGGGTAATCGCTCTCGAGAAGGATGTTCTCGACACCAATGCGATCTCGCTGCACAAACGCTGAAGGATCCTCGACGGCACAGAACCAGAAGTTGCGCTTGAGTACTTCAGCTGGAGTGAGGTCGGTGCCCGTCCACGTGCCGTACATGTCGTGGTAGCTGAGCATGTGATCGAGACGATCCATAAGGCCTGCCACCCAACCGATGCCACCTTCAGACATGCACAACTTCAAGTCGGGGAACCGGACAGGAAGCATCGAATACAACCAGTCGACTGCAGCGAACATCGCATAGCCGAAGAACAACACGCCCACGGTGTCGGGCGGCGCGTCGGGGGCGGTGGCTGGTGATGTACCCGAGGAACCAATGTGCAGGTTCACGACCGTTCCGGTTTCGGCACAGGCCTGCATCATTGGGTCCCAGTAACCCGTGTGAAGCGATGGAAGACCCAGCATGTGTGGCGCTTCTGTGAATGTCACCGCTTTGAAACCGCGTTCGGCATTACGCCGAATTTCCTCTGCGCCAAGCACGGGGTCGAGAAGCCATGGGATTTGGCAGGGAATGATGCGACCGGGATGCGTGCCTGCCCACTCTTCGAGATGCCAGTCGTTCCAAGCGCGAGTCGTCGCGAGCGCGAGTTCGACATCGTTCGTAGTTGTCTGCAAGCGCTGACCACAGAACCCTGGCAGGAACGACGGGAAGTTCACCGACGCATAAATGCCATTGAGGTCCATGTCTGAGATTCGTGCGTTGATGTCCCACGCTCCGCGACGCATCTCATCAAAGCGCGCCGGTTCAAATGAGTATTCAGAAACGGGGCGACCGACAACTGCATTGAAGCCCACGTTCGGAAACTCCATTCCGTCGTAGACCCACGTTTCGGATCGGTCTTCTTTCTCGATGATCTTCGGTGCGCGATCAGCGAACTTGGCGGGGAGGCGCCCCTCAAACGTGTGCGGCGGCTCGACGATGTGATCGTCGGCGGAAATCAGCGTGTAATCGCGCTTGCGACGTTCCGGCTCAGGCAGAAACGTGGCCCCGCCGGCTTTTGACTTTCCGCCGGTGGTGAAATTCATGTTGGACGCGAGATCATCAAGACTGATTGACACAGTTCACTCCAGGACGTCAGGTTCTTCACGGATAAGACGGCGGACCGCTCCGGCCCAGTACACCTCGGTGCCACGTTCAAGCAGCGACGCCTTCATCGCAGGACGCACGAATGGCGGAACTGTTGTTGCGGGCCGATCAGCAACAAGAACGTCGTACATCAACTTGCACTGACGATCGAGCGTGGCGGACTTGTAGGTCGCTTCTTCGATTGTCGGCGCAGTGACAATCGCACCGTGATTGGCGAGAATCACAACGGAGGCATCGCCGATGCGCTCAGCAAGGTCAGCGCCGAGTTCGGGTGAATCGATTTCACCCGAGTATTCGCTGACAAACCCGAGTTCGCCATCAAACATCGAGGACTGTTGATGCAAGAACTCAGGCACAAGCCCAAGCGCGGCGAGCAACACCACGTAGTAGGGGTGGTTGTGCACGACAACCCGCGCTTCGGGCCGGCGGCGGTGAAGTTCGGTGTGGATCTGCACCGCTGGAGTGACATCCCATTTACCGCCGATCACACGCCCATCAGGATCGACACGACAAATATCAGAAGCAGAGACTTCTTCCCACCAAAGCCCCCATGGGTTCACCATCAACGATGTGTTGTCATCGTTCGCCCAAGTGATGTGGCCAGCGATGTTCTCGCTGAATCCTTCATGAGCGAGGATTCGGAACGAACAGGCCAACTTCTGTTCATCGGTGAGCTCGACGCCGATCGGTGGCGTGATCGACGGCGACCACGCATCGGCGCCACCCTTCGAAAGCTCGATCCCTTCGGGAACGACAGCCGAACCACGAGTTGTTGCGTCATTTGCTTCGATCGTCATCGTGCAACCCCCCGGTCGACGTACGGATCCCCACGTTAGATGCCAAACCGATGCACCGGATCATCGGATGTGGTTGCCTTTCGCCATGACAACCGTCTCCATAGCCAATGGCAGTCTTCAGGGCCGCACCGCCCCCGGCTCAACAGCATTTCTCGGCATCCCCTTCGCCGAAGCGCCGGTCGGCCCGCTCCGCTGGGCGCCACCATCACCCGTTCTCTCATGGTCAGGCACCCGCGATGCCAC